>JADGAQ010000358.1 GCA_015231925.1 Magnetococcales bacterium | reverse complement strand
TCAGGAGTTCCGGTACGGCGGTGAAACGCCTCAAAGGCGGCATCCACTTTTTCAATGAGAGGCTCCAACCCAAGACTGAATTTTGGCAGTTCCCGTTGAAAGTCCAGGAGTTGCCCAAGATCATTTTGCGCCTGGTCGATAAGAGCCTCTAGCCAGAATACCGGCGCTTTGGTGTATTGCAGGAGGTGTTCGGCTGTTGATTCCCTTTCGGCAGCCAGCGAGGCAAAGTCACGTCCGGTGGCATAGGCGAAGTCCACTCCGGCCCGCACCACACGGGGCAGCACCGCTTGCGGAGCGGTGGCGTGGGCGCGCAGCACGGCGGAAGTGCTTTTCTCCTCCTGACCCTCACCGAGATACTGGATCAGAAAAGCGCCGCCGATCAGATCGGGTTTGATGGGGGAGATAACCTTTCCCTGGTCCGTGCCCAGGGCCGATTCGAGTCGGGCGGCCAGTTTTCGGGGGCTCAAGGTCGTGCCGCAGGCCATGGCCTCGATTTCAGCCGGAATGAGGCTTTCCAGTTGCGGACGATCCAGCCCGCCGCGCAGGGTGACCAGCGCCGCCAGGTGGCGCAGCAGGGTCTGTTCGTCATCTTCCTCATTTATGGTCTTTGAGCCGGTGATCCATTGGCCTTCCCGTTGCGCCAGACGCATCGCCAGATCCGGACGGGTCAGGGAGAGGACGGCATTCACCCCGTTGGCGGCGGCCCACTGACCCGCCATCAGCAGAAAGAGGGGGTCGCCCCACTCCTCGCCATGTTGCATGTCCCGGTCGAAATCGAGGTTTTCTCCGAGAGGGGGAATGGTTTCCGCGCTGCCCGCCCGTTGCAACGCCTCGGCAAAGAGGCTGCGCCGCTCCGACAGGGACAACGGAGGCAACTCGATGGGCTCCACGAGTTGGAGCCCATCTGTAAGCCGCTCCCGGTCGGATCCGGGGGGCGCGAAGAGGCTTTGCCACCAGCCTGCCCCCGGTTGGCCGTGCCGCTCCAGCAGCAGGATGCGCAAGGGGTGTTTCATCTCCTGCTGTATCAAACCGAGAAACCAGGTATGCAGGGGGTCCACCAGACTGGCGGCGTAGTCCAGCACCACCAGGGTGGGCTTTTTCCAGCGCCAGCCGCGTTGTTCCCCGAGGGCCACACTCTCGCGAAAGGCCTCGCCTTCCGCGAATCCCGCCTGAAACCCCGCCTGCGTCGCCCGGTCGCACAACTCCAGCGCCAGCCGGGTCTTTCCCGAGCCGCCACGACCGGTGATGACCCGCACCGAAAGCGGCGTATCCTCCTCCTTCAGCCAGTCCGTCAGCCGGTTCAGCAAGTCATCCCGGCCCACGAAAGGGTGAATGCGGTTTTCCGCCCACAGCCAGCGGATGTTGTCTGCGGCAATCGATACCGCGCCCCGAGGCTTCGGGGGGATGAGGTCCAGAGACGAGGCCGCCAATTGGCCGACGGAAACCCGGTTGTGATCCCCGGCGATCTGAATGAGGACCGACTTGTGGCCTGTTTTGCCCTGTTGTTTGCCCATGAACCGATCATCCCCCACAAGTTGCCAACGGGTTGTTGCTCTTGATGCTGTTCCGCCAACGGCGGTTGAGTCGTCTGCCCCGGTTTTCCGGCAGGTATTCCCGGTCGGTACGTCGTGTTATGGAGTAGCCGTCATCCGGCGGCAGGCCGGGTTAACAACGATACTATCCCCGATAACGGCTTTGTGGGGGATGTTCCCCTGTCGGGGTTGGCGTTCTTCAACAAGGGTGGCGAATTGTCCCGTCCTGCACTTTATCGGGCCGGTAATGAGGCGTTAACGGGGTCAATAAGCCAAACAGCCGATCATGCCGCACGATTAAAACGGAAATAAGGATATAATGGCATGTATTGCCGTCACGACCATGATATTGGATAATAGAGAATTTCGGCAGAGGTGGCAAGTCCACAGGTGTCGGGATGTACAATACAGCGCCTTGTGCGGGTGGAGTGGGAGGGTGTGAACCGGCTCGGTAGCCGCGCCAAAAAATATCTCGCCCCGTCCACAAATTATTTCTGCAAATTTACATACACGTTACCCCG
>JADGAQ010000357.1 GCA_015231925.1 Magnetococcales bacterium | reverse complement strand
CGAATGCAGCCAAACCGTACTGGTTTTCCACAGACCTTCGTCCGCAGAAGTCGCCAACCGTATAACCACTCTGCTGAAGGCCGAAGGATGTCTGACCTCCGATACCGAAACCGATTTTGCCGAGCTATGGAAGATGCCAACTCCCAGAGGAACGATTCGTGTAGTATACAACCAGGCCGGAACGGATTTGTCGCTTGCCGTAAAAGATAAAATCATACAAATTATAAAACATGAGAAGTCGATCCCGAATTGGGACAATGTGGTGGTGGAACGCAGCGACAAGCCCACCAGTCTGGTACGAGGTCAGGTTCAGGTATGGGCGTTTTGATAAATAACAGGATGGATTGACCTGCCGAAATTTTCACGTCGCGTTTGAACGGCCCTGAATAACGGGGGGTGCACATCCGATTCCCAGTTGTTCGAACAGATCCACCTCATCGCGCGCGTGATGCATCTCCTCGCCCCGCTGGCTTTTTTGCAGAGTCGCCAGAGTGAGTGCGTTGGGAACGCGCACCTCGAAGGGCAGAGCCTCCACTTCCGCAATACGTCGCATAAGCAGGCGGATGGCGTCCGACACGTTCAGACCCATGGCCGTCAGCACTGCGGTTGCCTTCTCCTTGGTGACGGTATCGATACGGGCGCGAACAATGGAATCAGCTATCATCTCGTCTCTTCTTCAATAGAGTTGTAGGCCCACCGTAGCCACATTCGGCTTGAAAGGCAACACTCTTCTCCCGCTGGGAACTCCTTGGCCCGGTTGCTCAATCCATCACAGCCTGTCTACCGAACTGTTCGATGACTTCCAGAAGGCGGCGTTTTTTGATGGGTTTGGAGAGGAAGAGGTCGCAGCCGGCTTCCAGGCTGCGGGCCGACTCCTCTTCCAGGGCGTGGGCGGTCAGCGCCACGATGGGCAGGCGGCCGCCACCGTTGTGGCGTTCCTTCTCCCGAATGGCGCGGGTGGCGGTATAACCGTCCATCACCGGCATCTGCACGTCCATGAAGACCAGATCGAAACGCCCTTCGCCGATGCGCTGCAAGGCCTCTTCGCCGTGGTTGGCCAGGGTCAGCCGGTGGGGCGTGTGCTTCAGGAAGGCGTGGATCAACTCCTGATTCTCCAGGGCGTCTTCCACCAGCAGGATATGCAGGGAGGAGGCTTTCCCCTGCGCGCGGGGAGTGGTTGTCTTCGCCTCAAGGGGTGGGGTGGCGGGGATCTTCAGAGGCAGATGCACATGAAAGGTGCTGCCTTGTCCCGGCTGACTCTCCACCTGCAACGTGCCGCCCATCAAGCTTACCAGACGCCAGGAGATGGAAAGCCCCAGCCCGGTGCCGCCGAAACGGCGGGTGATGCTCGGGTCGGCCTGGGTGAAGGGGGTGAAGATGCGTTGCAGATAGTCGGATTCGATACCGATACCCGTATCCACCACCTGCAGATGCAGCCGGTCCGGGGCTTCCGCGTCGATTCCGGCCTGCAGGCGGATTTCGCCCCGTTCGGTGAACTTGATGGCGTTGCCCAGCAGATTGTACAGAACCTGGTTGAGGCGGGCTTCGTCGGCCAGAAGCCACTGTGGCAGCGCCTCGTCCACCTGAAGATTCACGCATAGGCCTTTGCTCGCCGCGAGAACCTCCAGCAGCTCCACCACCTTCCGCAGCAGCTCCCGCGGGGAGATCGGTTTTTCCACCAGTTCCATCTGGCCGGCTTCGATTTTGGAGAGATCCAGAATCTGATTGATCACCTCCAGCAGGTTGCTGCCCGCCACCTGCAATTTGCCCACATAGTTGCGCTGTTCGCTGCTGAGACCGGTTTCCAGCAGCAGGTCGCTCATGCCGATCACCACGTTCATGGGGGTGCGGATTTCGTGGCTCATGGCGGAGAGGAAGGCGCTTTTGGCCCGGCTGGCGGCCAGGGCCTCCTCCTTGGCCCGGGTGAGTTCGGCTTCGGCCTGTTTCCGCGCGGTGATCTCCTCCCGGGTGCCCAGCAGGCCGATGATCTCCTCCTGTTCATCGGTCAGGGGCAGTTTGCTGGTGCGAATCCATCGCTCCCGCCCCTCGGGGGTGATCAGCCGCTCTTC
>JADGAQ010000356.1 GCA_015231925.1 Magnetococcales bacterium | reverse complement strand
GGTCCAGGGCAGCGCCCTGGGACTTGATCTTTTCGACGTTGACGTACCCACCCCACGGGGTCCAGGGGGCACCCCTGGGACGTTTCCTTTATCCTTTCAGGCTCGCACGACTCAAGGCTGCCACTCACCTTTTGAGCGGCGCAAAAAGGATCCGACTAACTCACGAAGGAGACTGCGGATTAAACCGGAGCGACGGATTTCAGCCAGTAACGGGGTTTGGCTTGGCCAACCCTCCTGGCGCGAACGATAATGTGGCGCGGTTGATTCAGAGAGTTCTCGATGGATTGAGGATCTTCGAAGGTGGAATCCACCTTTCCCCAGAAAATCTCGTCCTGACGGGTGCGAAACTCGAAGATTCGCCGCTGCGGAAGGTACCCGATGAATGCGCCATCGAAGCCAGCCTCCATTTCCTGGATGGCATCCCGGCTTAATCGCTCGACACAGCGACGCACTTCGGCGTCGGAAGTCTGTTTGAAAATCCGCTCCCCCACGGAAAAGGCGCAACTGGCGCTATATTTTTGCAGTGTTTCGCAAAAGTCATGAAGTTTCTCGACGACACCCGGATCGGTATCGTCTATTGCCTCTATCAGCTCTTCATCCGATGGTGAAATGGCCGCTTCAAGAAGCCTGCCGGTTTTCTCCAACGCTTCCAGGAGGGGGGGGTTGAGATCCAGATCCAATTCAGCCGCAGGCATGTACTCTTCCAGAACGAACCCGAACGAGCCGACAGCGGTTCCGGTCACCAGCATCTGATATTTGTCACGGTCGGGAATGGGGCCTGTCGGGCTGAGAGCTTGATGAAGGCTGGCGGCGCAGGTTACCAACACATTGACGAACTGCCCGGCGGCTTTTGTGGCGAAGTCGGCAACAACCCCGCGACTACCCACCACCGGGGCGCCCCGAAAGGTCAGGGTGGATCGCACCGGTTGACGTTTCATCTGCGGGAAACGTTTCAGTTCCTCTTCGACCTCTTTGAGACGCGCCTCGAAACTGATTCTTTCAAGAACGCACTCTTCAGGTATCCGGCTCAGGATGCGCTGCAACTCCTTCCGGTCGGCCCGCAGAAATTGATGCTCTTGTGCGTTCATCGTCATGCGCTCTTCATCAGGAATTGTATAATATCCTCAGACTCATCTTCCTCTGGAGACAAATCGACCTGAATAAATCCTTTCCACCTATCATCCCGACGATGGGACAAATGCCCATACCAATAGGTGGTCTGCTCAATCAAACGGTCAAGATCCGAACCCTTTCGCAATTGATAGTAAGCATCCACCGAATGGCTCGATTTTACACGATCTCTATCGAACAGGTTGGGAAATTTTCCACGCAACGCACGCTGATCCCAACCCGAAGGCAGATCAAAAAAGGTCACCACATCCAAATCACGCGGTGGTCGGCCTTCGAGGCGTTCCACATTTTCCACGAAACTGCCATCAACCCATTGAAAACCCTGAACCAACCCCGCCGCATGCAGTTCTTTTCGGTAATTCAATAATCCCTTCAGAATACTTTGCCGCTCCGCAGAGGTATTGAACCTGGCAACGAAACGCCATAAGGAGACCTGATAGGGCGAACGATTGTCTTCAACATCGACAGGTGGCAACACCCCCTGTTCATTCCAGGGGGGAAGGACGGCATGGTTCATCGGCTGCTTTTCCGTGGTGATCAGGGACTCGGGGGATTATGGGAGACAGCTTAAACCAAATTGCGGCGGCTTGTCATCATATTTTCATTCCGTTTCGGCCACCTGGGAACTAGTTGGCGGTTGAAAGAGCGAACGAAGCAATTTTGAAGCTGCAATCCGCCGAAAATGTACCGTTATTTACCCATGACGGCGGAATATGGAAACCTGTCAGGATTCCCCAAAGGGGATGAACGTCAACGGAATACGTCCCAGGGATGCCCCCTGGACCCCTGGGGGTCGGAAGTCAACAGAAAACGGAAAAGTCCCAGGGGTGCCCCCTGGACCCCTTGGGGTCGGAAGTCAACAGAAAACGGAAAAGTCCCAGGGGTGCCCCCTGGACCCCTTGGGGTCGGAAGTCAACAGAAAACGGAAAAGTCCCAGGG
>JADGAQ010000355.1 GCA_015231925.1 Magnetococcales bacterium | reverse complement strand
GTCGCCCTTGCCGGTTTCCAGCCAGAGGGGACTCACCCGGCATACAATGGCGATCGGGACCGCACGCCGGGAAGCCTTGGAACGACCAGATTCCAGTTTGTGAATGGCGGTTTGGCTGAGTCCAACTTTTACTGCCAGCTCTTTTTGCGTCAGATTGGCATATTCACGAGCCTGTTTGATGCGCTGCCCGAGCTCCATCATCATTTCTCATCCTCCATAAACAAGTGAGTCGTTTCCAGGTTTGCACGAGCTTTATGTGCAGGAAATGCTTTAAAGACAATTGAATCGCTTGCAATCGCGACATTCATTTCGCAGAGACTCCAACAGTATCAAACTGACGCTCATTGTAAACCTCAACGCAATCCTGGGCAAGCTTCCTGCATTTCCAATGACCGCCAAAACCCTCAACGCACTCACATCCCTCCCGGAACCTCCCTACCGAACATTTGTGGTCCTGTAATCTCATCAACCGGTTGAAAAGGCTTACTATTCATCCTGAACGCGCTTATCCTCGATTCCCGATTGGCACATCGGAACCAAACCCTGGGGAGAGAAAACGCCGTGAGGACGTTCAGTGTGTTGCATCCCGCCCAAATGACCGCCGACCAACGCCTCGATGAGCTTGCCACCATCTTCGCTGCTGGTTGCATTCGCCTTCTCCGCAGAAAAACAGAAAGCCAAGAGAATATTTGCCTGGATATGCCGGCAAAAAAGAGCCCTCATGTCGTTACAAAAACTCAAAGAGGAGAATGGCATGACAAACTCGGCGCTCAAACAAGTTGCTGACCTTCCAAACAGATCCATCAGTGAATTAAAGGAGTTGTGGCAGAAGCTTTTCAAAAGCACTCCCCCGCCGTACAACAAATTGTTCTTGGTCAAACGTCTGGCTTATCGCATCCAGGAACTAGCCTTCGGAGGACTCCCCCAGACCACCGAAAGACATCTCAAATCTTTGGCCGAGGGCAAGGAAAACCTTCCAAGCCCCCCTTCCACCACAATGCGGGATTGCCCCGTCGCAGGAACTCGCTTGGTTCGGGAATGGAAAGGTGTCGAACATTGCTGCACCGTCCTGGACGATGGGTTCGAATACCAGGGACGGAAATTCGGCAGCCTGTCCGCTGTTGCCAACACCATAACCGGAACCCGATGGAACGGCCTGATCTTTTTTGGCATCCGCCGCACCGGCGGGGCCAAGCAGCAGAAAGGTGAAAAATGAAATCCACCTTACCGCTCAGTAAAATTCGCTGCGCGATATATACCCGCAAGTCCACAGACGAAGGATTGGACCAGGACTTTAACAGCCTCGACGCTCAACGGGAAGCATGCGAGGCCTACGTCTTAAGCCAGAAAGCAGAAGGATGGCTCTTGGTCCAAGACCGCTACAACGACGGCGGCTTCTCCGGCGGCACCCTGGACCGCCCGGCGCTTAAACGCCTTCTCGCCGATATCGAGGCGGGAAAGATCAACGTGGTGGTCGTGTACAAAATCGACCGTCTCTCCCGATCCCTGATCGACTTCACTCGGCTGGTGGAAGTCTTCGAAAAATATGAAGTTTCCTTCATCAGCATTACACAAGCTTTCAATACAACTACATCCATGGGAAGGCTTACTTTAAATATCTTGCTTTCCTTTGCGCAGTTCGAGCGCGAACTCTCAACCGAACGTATCCGGGATAAAGTAGCCGCATCCAGAAAAAAAGGTATCTGGATGGGCGGTTTTCCTCCTTTTGGTTACGATATTGCCAACCGCAAATTGGTGGTCAATCCTGCCGAAGCCGCCATCGTCAACCTCATCTTCCGGCGCTTTGTCGAGATTGGCTCTGGAACAAAACTGGTCGCAGAACTGAACCAAGCCGGATACCGCACAAAACGCTGGGTATCCCAGTCCACCGGAACACTACACGAGGGACGGCCTTTCGACAAAGGAGTGGTCTACCGCCTGCTCCACAACCGGGTTTACCTGGGAGAAGCTGTCCACAAAGGTGTTTCCTATACCGGCGAACACGAGGCCATCATCGATCATGCCTCCTGGAACAAGGTGCATGCCGTCCTTGCCCAGGATCCCCACGTCCGCGCCCAAATTACC
>JADGAQ010000354.1 GCA_015231925.1 Magnetococcales bacterium | reverse complement strand
CACTGCAAATTGCAAGAAAATATAAAACAAAAATATTTCAAAGAAAATTAAACATATTTTCTTCTCAGTTTTGTAATTCTCTCAAGCAAGGGGGCGAAACACCATGAACGAATGGCTGAATGTGGCTCCGGTGGACGATTTTCCCCCGCATACCCGGCGGCTGGTGGCGTTGCCGGAGCGGGACGTGGTGGTCTTCAATCTGGACGGTCGTTACTTCGCCCTGGAGGATCGCTGCTCCCACGACGGTTCCCCCATCTCTGCGGGCAAGGTGCAGGGCCGCGAACTGACCTGTCCACGCCACGGGGCACGCTTTTCCGTCGAGTCCGGCGCAGCCCTTACCCTGCCTGCCTTGGAGGGTATCCTGAAAGTTCCGGTGAGGATTTTCGAGGGGATGGTGCAGGTGCAGTGCGTTTGAACGCCCTGGGACCGGGTGGTAAACAGGATGGTGGGATGAGTGCATTGTTCTTGCCAAGCAAGTCGGCTTGGCCTAGCATTGGGCAAACAGCGCCTGTCAAGGAGTGTGTCATGTCCACCAATGTTCACCTTACCCCCGAACTGGAATCCTTCACACGCGGTTGTGTGGAGAGCGGGCGCTTCAAGAACGTCAGCGAGGTGGTTCGCAGTGCTCTGTGGTTGCTTCAGGAAGGGGAGGAGCGGCGTGCCCGCTTTTCGGAGATGCTGGATGCGGTGAGGATCGAAACGGAAAATAACGGAGGGCACTCCCTTGAGGAGGTTATGGCCGAAGCGGACGGTCTCATCGAGGAGTCCTTTCGTTCTCGATGACGGCGGCGATTCTATCCACTCAGGCTCGTAAGGAGTTTCTCGAAGCTATACGGTGGATTGCCAAGGATAACCCGATGTCTGCCCAGGCACTGAAGAATGCGGTCTATCAGGCCGCTCGCAACCTGGGAGATCATCCCTTGTCCGGTCGCATGCGCACCGATCTGGCCTCCCTGCCCGTGCGCTTTCTTCCACTTGCCGGTTTTCCCTACATCATCGTTTATGATGGGTCGTTAAAACCTCCGCTGATCTTGCGTTTTCTTCATGGAGCAAGGGATCTTCCGGAACTTCTGAGAGAGCTGTAACTGCTCGCTTCCGATGCAAATGACTTGAGAAAATGGTGTCGTTGAAAAAAGACTTGCATCGCTTTAGAGTTGTATTTTATTGCGTACCGAACAAATAATATATATCGTTAGTATTTGCCACTTTAACCGATAGAATAGCCAGTAACTGCTTCAATTTTCAGGATATCGTTGTATAATACCAATGGGAAGGAATAATATGATAACTGAACAAAACGGCGTTAAAGGAAAGAAATGTTCAAAATGTGAAACTTGGAAGCCTTTGGACCAGTTTTATAAAGATAAAACTCATGGTCCAAAACAAGGGCATCGTCATTGTCGGTGCAAGGAGTGCAGGAAAAAATAGAGGCTTGGTTTCCCACAGATCGGTCGATTTTAGGTCATCCCGCCTCACTGCGTAAAAGGTTATTTGCCGGAGAGCGCGGACCATTCCCGCGATCGGGCGCGGATCAGGGCGATCTCCTCCGCGTCGATGCCCAGGGACTCCAGAAAGTCCTGGTGGGCTTCCGGTGCGGTTTGTTCGAAGAGACCATGCCAGAGGCATTTGGCGGAGTCGTCCATGCCCGCCCCTTCCAGAAGCGCCACCCAGCGCTCCTTGTCCATCAGGCGGGTGGCCGCCAGCACCTCCTTCTCCTTGAGCAGGCGCACGATGAGTTGCTGTTGGGCGCGGCGTTGGGCAATCTCCCGATTGATGCGGCCCAGTTGCGCTTCCAGTTCCTGCTCCAGAGCCGTGCCGGGGGCGTCGCACAGGGCGTGGATCGTCTCCAGGGGCAGCCCCGCCTCCTTCAGCATGGCGATGCGTTCCATGCGCCGAACATCGCTTTCGGCATAGAGCCGGTAGTTCGATCCGCTGCGCAAGGAGGGGCTCAACAGCCCGATGCGATCATAATAGAGCAGCGTCGAACGGGAGACGGCGAAACGTTTGGCCAGTTTTCCGATGGTCCACATGCGATCTTCCCCAACGGGTGATTCCGTTTCTGTTTCATTTTTGCATTATTGCAGGGGTCTGGGGACCAT
>JADGAQ010000353.1 GCA_015231925.1 Magnetococcales bacterium | reverse complement strand
GACCGGAAGCCCGCGCGGGTGGACGAACTGGGCCCCCACACCGGCAAGTGGGACTACCACGACCGGGACGGAAATTTGGTGGCCTGCGTCTACCGCTACGATCCCCCGTCCGGGAAGGAGTTCCGCCCCTGGGATGTGCGCACCCGCCGCTGGCAGGCCCCCGATCCACGCCCGCTCTACAACCTGCCGGAGGTCATGGCCAGCAGGCGCGTGGTCCTGGTCGAGGGCGAGAAATGCGCCCAGGCGATGAAGGCTGTCGGCATCGTCGCCACCACCGCCATGCATGGGGCCAACGCCCCGGTGGAAAAGACCGACTGGTCGCCCCTCGCCGGAAAGGAGGTGCTGATCTGGCCGGACAAGGACGCCCCCGGCTGGGATCACGCCGAAGCGATGGCCCGCGCCTGTCAGTCGGTGGGATGCCACTCCGTGGCCATCCTCATCCCTCCCGGCGACAAGCCGGAAAAATGGGACGCCGCCGACGCCGTGGCCGAGGGGCTGGAGGTCCGTGACTTCCTGACCAACGCCGAACGCAGGGAGATTCACCGCAACACCCCGTCCAGGTTCAATCTGCTTTCCTGGACCTACGACCGTTACCTTGGCCCCCCTCCAGAGCGGCGCTGGCTCGTGCGCGGTGTGCTGCCGCTTGCCGTGCCGGGCATGGTGGCCGCCATCGGTGGAGCCGGGAAAAGCATGCTGCTTCTGGATCTGGCAGTGAAAACGGCCTCCGTGATGCCTGGAAATCCGCTGCCTTCCGCCTTGGGCGGCGTTCTCGAACCCAAAACCGGAACCGCCGTCATGCTGACCGCCGAGGACGAACAGGACGAAGTCCACCGTCGTCTGCACGGCCTCTCTCCTCAATTGAGGGACCACTCCCGACTGATTGTGCTGCCCCTTCCCAATGCCGGAGGACCGGCTTCGCTTCTGGGTGCCGGACGGGACGGCCCAGTCTTGACCAAGGAGTTCGATGATCTGCGGCGGGAATTGTCGCTCATTCCCGATCTGCGCCTATTGGTCCTCGACCCGTTGCAAAGCTTTGTCGGCGCGGACGTGAACGCCGATCCGGCGGTGGGGAACATGTTTTTCGCCGCCCTGGGTCGCATCGCGGCGGAAACGGGGGCCACCGTGTTGGCGACGCACCATTTTCGCAAGGCTGGCAACCGTCCGATCCTGACGGCCCAGGATGCCAAGGAAGCCATCCGTGGAACCACGGCCCTCGTGGACAGCGGGCGATGGAGCTACGCCCTGTGGAGCCCGGAGGATGACGAAACGAAGAAGGTCTGCCAACAGCTCGGCCTGCGCTTCGAACGGGACTCGGTGTTTCTGGGAGCCATCGTCAAGAGCAACTGGCCCACCGACAAGACTGTCCGGGTCTTCGTGCGCGATCCGGTCTCCGGCCTGCTGATGGACCGGACCACGAGCCTGCACCACCTTGCGGGCGGACGGGAAGAGCTGCTCGCCGCTCTGGAAACGGCCATCACCAAAAGCGCCGCCAATGGCCAACCCTTCACCCGTACCGGCGGCAGCGGGCTGTACGAGCGGCGCTCGGAGTTGCCGGACCTCCTGGCCAACATGACCCGGAGTCGTCTTCTGGAAATGGCGGAAACCCTGCTTGGTTCGGGACGGGTGGTTCTGTGCATGGCCGGGGACAGCAAGCTGAAGAAGTGGCTCGACGTTCCCAACGGAGAGTTCGCCCTGGGTGTCGGGCGTTTCCAAACCGGGGCTGGCCCCCTGGACGAACCATGAGTCAGGAGGAGGTATGAATGCCATATGGATGAGAATCGTTCTTATCAAAGTCGTTCCCAAGCCGTTCCCAAAACAGGGCAATTCCCGCGTTCCCATGGGAACGACCGATTTTGGGAACGGTAACATGCTGTTTTTGCTTGATTCATCGTTCCCGTTCCCAGCCGTTCCCGAGAATCTTGGGAACGATCAACCGATTGAAAAACAAGGAGAAAAAATCATTCCCGCGTTCCCCATATACTACGTATATGGGTGGGGTTCCGGAGAACCCCACCCCATACGAGCACCAAGTTCTCCCCCGGCACGGGGGATCAACAAGCGGGTGGCGGCGTCAGCTTACCAGGGCACGCGCCGCCACCCTGA
>JADGAQ010000352.1 GCA_015231925.1 Magnetococcales bacterium | reverse complement strand
CGTGGAGATGGAGATCTCCGGGAAACTGCCGTACATGCAGCCCGAACAGCGGGAAGTAATCGCGGCGACCTGCTGACGCAGCCGGAAACTGCGATACCATTCCGGGAAATCGGGGTGCTGCACCGGCACCGATTCGGGCAGACGGTAGTCGCAACAGACCGCCATGTCACCGTTGGGCTGGATGGCGAAGTAGAGGTTGGGACTGTCGCACAGGTCGTTGTTGCGGCGTCGCCAGCGCAGGGGCTCTCCGCTCAGATAACGGTCGATGTCGTCGAGATACTCGTCGGAGTCGTAGAGGTACTCCCCGGCCTCCCGCATGGTTTTGACCTGCCGCAGCATCTCCCGCACCCGTGGCAGCCGCTCCGGGGGAAAACGCAGGGAGGCGTCGAAGGTGGCGAAGTTGCGCGGCTTGCCGGGCTTGGTGACGTGGGCG
Organism: Magnetococcales bacterium; assembly: GCA_015231925.1. NCBI lineage: Bacteria > Pseudomonadati > Pseudomonadota > Magnetococcia > Magnetococcales > Magnetococcales bacterium. Next base: position 1,671 of record JADGAQ010000352.1, on the reverse strand, counting down.
GGCACCAGGGAGAGCATCCAGCCGATGCGGGTGGCGAAACGCAACACGTCGGGAATGTCTTCCAGATTGCGGGGGGAGATGACGCATCCCAGGGCGGCGAAGCCGTCGGCGGGGAAGATTTCGTTGACCAGGGCCATGGCGTTGAGGGCCGCTTCCCAGGAGCGGTCGAAACCCCCGTTGATGCGGTTCTGGGTGAGGGGCCGCAGGGAGTCGAGGGAGACGGAGATGTCCCGCACCCCGATGCGGGCCATCTGCTCCAGTTGTTCCCGGCGCACGTAGCCGTTGCTTTGAATGCGGGGGTGGATGCCCTGTTGCAGGAAGGCCTGGCAGATCTCCGGCAGATCCTTGCGCACGAAGGGTTCGCCGCCGGTCAACAGCACCACCGAGGTGCCGATGCGGGCCAGGTTTTCGGCGATGCGGTGGCACTCCTCCAGGGAGGCCTCCTGCTGATCGGCGTTGGCGTAGATGATGTTGCACTGCTCGCAGGCCAGATTGCAGCGGGCGGTGACGTAGAACTGCACGTAGGCCGGGGTGTCGCGGGTCACCACCGACGAGGCGAGACGCAGCAGGCCGCCTTCAAAGAAGCTCATGGGTGTTCCCGTCGGGTGGCGAGGCTTCTTCCGCTGCGGCGCAGATCACCTCGCGAATGATGAAGTGGGGGCGGCCCTGGACGTTGAGGAAGATCAGTCCGATATACTCCCCCAGGATGCCCAGGAAAAAGAAGTTGATACCGAAGAGCAGCCCGATGGTGGCCAGGGTGGTGGCGATACCCGGCAGGAAGATCTCCGGAAAGAGCAGTCGGGTGACCACCCAGAACAGCACCCAGAGGAAGCCGAACAGCGTCATCCAGAAGCCCAGAATGGCCATCCAGCGCAACGGTTTCATGGAAAAGGAGAAGATGCCGTCCAGGGAAAAACGGATCATCTTGCGCAGGGGATATTTGGTTTCTCCGGCGGCGCGGGGTTCCCGGTCGTAGAGGAAGGCCTCCTGGCGAAACCCCAGCCAGGCGATCATGCCCCGCAGGAAACGGCGGTGTTCGGGCATTTTGACCAGGGCGTCCACCACTTTGCGGTCCATGACGCGGAAATCGCCGGTATCGCGCGGGATGTCGGTGCTGGAGAGGTGAGTCAGAATCCGGTAGAAGATGGAGGCGGACAACTTTTTGAACGGGGTTTCCCCTTTGCGCTGTCGTCGCTGGCCGTAGACCACGTCGATGCCGGCGCTCCAGCGTTCCAGCATGGGCAGCAGCAATTCCGGGGGGTCTTGCAGATCGGCGTCGAGGATGGCCACCACCTGGCCGCGCACCAGGGAGAGGGCGGCGGAGACCGCCATCTGGTGGCCGAAGTTGCGGGAGAGGTCTACCAGGCGGAACACCGGGTCGGCAAGCACCCGGCGGGTGGCGATTTCCAGGGTGCGGTCGCGGGAGCCGTCGTTGACCAGGATCACCTCGGCACGCACCGGCAGGCGGGCGACCAGGGCGGTGAGCCGTTCGAAGAGGGCGTCGAGCACCTCTTCCTCGTTGAACAGGGGGATGACGATGGAAAACAGGGTGTGGTGATTCAGGGCTCTCTTTTCCATGGGGATCTCGATCTCTCCGAAACCGTGCCCGCTGTGGGAAGTCATACGGGGGTCCGGGGGGGATTATCCCCCCCGGCGGGGTTCGGGGCAGCG
>JADGAQ010000351.1 GCA_015231925.1 Magnetococcales bacterium | reverse complement strand
ACATTGGGTAAAATCTCCCGGCACTTCGCCGAGTCCCACCTCCTCTCACCCGAGATGGAGCAGGAACTGCGCAACATCCGTTACACCTCCCAGGACGAGGTTTCCCTGGTTGCGGAATCGATGCAGCAGCTCACCCATACGGTTCTCAAACGCGCTGCCGCCCTGGAAAAACAGACCGACCGCCTGACCGAAAGCGAGGAGCGTTTCCGGGCCCTGACCCACTCGCTGGCGGACGCCATCCTGGTTTACGACGAATACGGCACCATCCATTTCTGCAACCAGGTCTCCGCCCTGCTCTTCGGTCGGGAGGAGGCCCATCTGCTGAATCAGCCCGTCTACTTTCTCTTTGCGGAACGCTGGCTGGACCCGGCCTGGTCGGAAAAACTCCTGCTCACCGCCGACAAGGAAGGATCGGTTCGGGAAGGCCTGGCACGGCGTGGCGACGATACGGAGTTTCCGGTGGAGATCTCCCTGTCGCGCTGGCAGCGCAAAAAGAAGGAGTTCCATACCGCCGTGGTGCGGGATATCTCGGCCCACCGTCTGCTGGAAGCGCGGGACATGCGGGCCTATGTCAATCGGGTGGCTATCAGCGCCCTGCTGGAAATTGGTCTGGAGCCCCTGCCCTTGCGGCGCAAGCTGGAGGTGGCGTTGGAGATCATCCTGACCGTTCCCTGGCTTGCGGTGCAGTACAAGGGGTCGATCTTCCTGGCCCAGGAGGACAATACCATGATGATGGTGGTGCAAAAGGGTTTGCATCCCCATCTGCTCAAGGCCTGTCATCGCATCGGTCCGGGATTCTGCCTGTGCGGCAAGGCCTTCGAAACGCGGGAAATCATCTTCAAGAACGGTCTGGACGAGCAGCACGACGTGACCTTCGACGGCATCTCCGAACATGGTCACTACTGTGTGCCCATTCTGCTGCGGGAGCAGCTCTTGGGGGTACTCAACCTCTATGTGGATTTCGGACACCCCCACGACCCGGAAGAAGAGGCCTTCCTCTCCACCATTGCGGTCACCCTGGCGGGGGTCATCGATCGTGGACTGGTTGAGGATCGGGTGCATCACCTGGCCACCCACGACCAGTTGACCGGTTTGCCCAACCGCATGCTGTTCCGCGAACTGCTGGAACAGGAGATACGCCGCGCCACGCGCAGCAATCAGACTCTGGCGGTGGGTTTCATGGATCTGGATCGCTTCAAGGAGGTCAACGACACCCTGGGCCACGAGGCGGGGGACATCCTGCTCAAGGCGGTGGCGCAGCGCTCCAAGGATTGCCTGCGGGATTCCGACATCCTGGCTCGCATGGGGGGTGACGAATTCACCCTGATTCTGCCGGGGGTGGCGCACCCCGCCCACTTGGGCCAACTGGCCACCAAGGTCATTCAGGTTCTTAACGAGCCCTTTCCCATCCATGGCAGCGAATGCCGCATCGGGGCCAGCATCGGGCTGGTGCTGTTTCCCGAGCATGGCCACACGGTGGACGGCCTGTTGCAGAAGGCGGATCAGGCCATGTACGAGGTCAAGCGCCGGGGTCGCAACCAGTATATCATCTATCAACCGGACGACGAAAAACCGACCTGACTCCGTTATTCCGGCAGGATAAGTTCTCCCTTGGGCCCCAGAGGAAACATCGGGGCCCAGGTGATCTCCCAGGGGTGTCCGTCCGGGTCGGCGAAGTAGGCGGTACGCCCACCCCAGGGGGTGTCTTTGGGGGCTTGCAGCAGGGTGGCCCCGCAACCCACCACTCGTTGCGTCTCCCGATCCACCTCTTCCCGTTCGACCACGTTGATTCCCAGGCTGATACCCCCCGGAACCGGTTGGCGCATGGCAAGACCCGCATCCTGCAACAGTTCCGCGACCGGATAGAGGGCCAGGGCCATCGTTCCGGTCTGGAAGAAGCAGACCCCGTCACACGAGGCGGAGGAGGCTTTCCAGCCCAGGCGCTCGTAAAAGGCCCGGGCCTCGGGCAGATTCTTCACCCCGAGGGTGACGAGGGAGAGACGTTGTTCCATGGGCTTCTCCTTGGGTTTCGTTGTCCATGCGTCCTGAGCCGTTATTCCATTTCTGTTTCATTCGTCATTAATACGGGGGTCCGGGGGCGATTATCGCCCCCGGCGGAGGTTGGACTCG
>JADGAQ010000350.1 GCA_015231925.1 Magnetococcales bacterium | reverse complement strand
GGGGTTCGCTTGGCCTGGGCGAAGGCTTGCCCGACGCCGTCCAGGGCGGGGGGTTCGATGTTGTACTTCCGCTCCGTCTCGATGTGCTTTTTGTTTTCGTCGGCCCAGCGGGCGGTGCCCGTGTGGTCGTCGTTGTCCCGGTGCAACTTGTGCATTTCGAAGGCGAGTTCCGCCGGGGTGTTGGAGCGCTCCTTGAGGGTGTCGAAGTGTTTCACCGCCTCCTGGTGAGCCTTGGACTGTTTCACCAACTTCGGGTCGGGTTCGGCACCGTAAGGCTTGTTGGTGTCGGCTTCCACCTGACGGAAGTATTCGGCGCTGACCGGATTACCTTTTTCTTTCAGGTCGTCCGCCAGTTTGGGGAAGGAAAGATCCTCGTCTAAGATGTCAACTGCATGGAAGGCTAAATATGTCCTGATAGAATTTTATATCGATCTTATCGCACGGACCAAACATATAATCGAATATCAATTTTGAAATCCTATTCAGCCCAGTATTAAAAAGGAGAGCCGATGTTGCAATTAAGAAGGTATTCCTCCATATATTTCGCTCAATTCTACCTGCAATTATCAATATAGCTGAAAGCTCGAACATTAATATTATAGATCCAATAAAATAATGCCTCGGAGTTTTATATAACCACCTGCTAGGATCGCCATTAAAATAGCATTCATATGGGTAATACATCCAACTTGATTCAAACTGATAGAGCTCATATATCATAAGAAAAAGGAACATGGTATGCAAGCCAAACAGTAGATAGTATAGAATATTCCATGATTGCTTTCTGATGTTGAAGTTACGTACTCCCTGAAAATTCATGATGCTCACCTCATGAGAATAAAAGAGCAAGGCGTGGGGACGATGGTATGCGCCACGCCTTGCTCGGATGGAGTTACGGGTAGAACACCTCAAGGTCGAGGTCTTTCTTGTGGTCTTTAAACCACTTGGAGAAGGACTCCATTTCGTCAGTCAAATCGATACACCCCGCTGAACCGGGTTCAGAGCCCCCATGGATCGTGAATTTCGTGCGTCCATGCATCTCATTCTCCAAAGAGGGTTTCAACCAGACCCGATGTTCACCCCAAGTTGGAACTCCTCCAGGAAAATTTCCTTGTCCTACTTTTCCGATCAGCCTGTCAAGTCCTCCGATGGATTGATGTTGACCCTGCGCCACACTATATCGTCCTTGGGGGATCGGTCCTTTGTTAACGACGGACTGGTGCTCCTTGCTTTGAAAACCCTTCTCTCCCGAAACTCCCGACCAGACCTTATCGATCCGCCCATCCTTCCAGTATGAGAGAAACTGGCCGTCATAGATCAACTTTTCGCCAGATTCCCTCATATTTTTAGGAATGTGCTCCCAGTTCGTTGGGGGCTGGGGTTTGACGTACTTTTCCTTCGGAGGAACGGGGGGAGGAGGCTGATTACCACCGGTCGGATTGATGGTTCCGCTTCCGGCCTCAAAACGTTGTTGCCCTCCGAAATAGTCCGTTCTTCCTTGAGACGGTTCCAACCTGGAACCTTGAGCGGATGGCTGGGAACGGACGCCAACGCCTGGATGTGCCTCTTCGCTCGGCTGGGTTGAGCCTCCAGGGGCATTGTTGGAATGGCCCCGATTTTCCTCCGCCTCCGCAGATTCGGGCCGAAGGGAGACGCCGATAGCGGATGCGGGCAATACGCGTGTTACGGCCTGACTGGCGGTGGATTTGAGGAGTTGAGCGGCCCGCTGGGCTGCCGGAACGACGGGCAGGAGCCTTCCGGTGAGTTCGCCCGCCTTGTACTCTGGGGAGTTGGGGTTGAAATCTCCCTGGATGCCCAGCGCTTGCCGCACGTATTTTGTTCCGCCGAGGGAGACGCCATCCCCGAAGCCGATGGCAACCTCCCCCATATTGGGACCACGGGCGGGTTGCACCGCTTCCCGGGTTCCTCCCTGCCCAGATTCGCCGCCCTTCGGATCGCCCCCTTGGGGAATCAAAGGTTTGGCGACACCCGAATGAGCCTCTCCCCTGGGTTCGCTGGCGGGAGCGCCGTCATGCGTATCATCACCCGATGAGGCTTGCTTTTCAAGCGTTTTATTCACTCCTTCCGCTTCGTTTTCCAGCTTGACGCCAAACTGCTGGGCGTAGCGTTTGCGGAAGGCGGTATTCCCCTTGTCGTTGT
>JADGAQ010000349.1 GCA_015231925.1 Magnetococcales bacterium | reverse complement strand
TGGAGCCCCCCGACACCGCGCCCGCGCCCAACCTGTCCGGCGGCACGGTCACCCTGGAGCGCTACACCCCGGATCGCTCGGTCTGGCGCGTGGTCAACCACGGCCCGGCCCTGCTGGTGGTCACCAACAATCATGACCCCTACTGGCGGGTGACCGTCAACGGCGCCCCAGGGAGCATCATGCCCGTCGATCATGCCTTTCAGGGAATCGCCCTGGAGGCCGGAGAAAACCAGGTGGTTTTGGAGTATTGGCCGCCCTATCGGCGTTGAGATGGCGATCCGGACGGGGGCGGAATCCCCCCGCCCGGAGACGCAAAGGAACGGTGCTTACAGACCCGGACGATCTTCGGGGTCCATGTCCATGGAGTGCAGCAGCTTGGTGAGGGCATTGCCGTGACTGGCCTCTTCCTTGACCTGCTCCAGGCAGAAGGATTTGACCTCCAGGTCGATGGCCTCTTCCGCCAGCCTGGCGTAGGTCTTCATCGCCTTGTTTTCCAGATCGATGGCCAAACGCAGGACCGCCTTCGGGTCCCCCTGCTCGATGATCGCCATCTCCTCGGGCGGGATGGCCGGATCCACGGAGCTTTCCAGCTCCTTGAGGTAGGCGACCATGTCGAACCCGTGATTGCAGGGGGCCTTCTGCCCCTTCTCCACGAGGGTGCCGGCATGGCCGTCTTCCATGTTCGACAACTCCAGGAACAGCATCCGGGATGCGTCGTCCCTGGTCAGCTCGGCTGCCTTGGCAAAAAAGGCGGAGGCATGCACCTCATTGCGCAGGGCCTGTTTGAAGATATCGGTTGGTGTCTCCATGCATCACTCCTTAAACTGAGGGGAAAACCGTGTACCATCTTGGTCTGTCGATTCACAGTCACTCTTGCCTATTAAGGCACGAATCGGATATGAATTCAATGTCTCGTCGCGCGAGGAGGTACGAATGATCGTGGAAGGATTCACGGCCAGATTCTGGCGCAAGCTTGCCAATGGCAAAATCGTCTGCGAGGTCTGCCCGCGCCGGTGCGAACTGGCGGCAGGTCAGCGGGGGTTCTGCTTCGTGCGCGCCAGCGACGGAGAACGTTTGCTTTCCACGACTTACGGGCGTTCCAGCGGTTTTTGCGTCGATCCGATCGAAAAGAAACCCCTCCACCATTTTTATCCCGGCAGCGCAGTGCTCTCCTTCGGGACCGCCGGCTGCAATCTCGGGTGCAAATTCTGCCAGAACTGGGACATCAGCAAATCCCGGGAGATGGACCGGGTCGGTCAACTCGCCCCGCCGGAGGCGATCGCCCAGGCAGCGGTTCGCACCGGCTCCCTGAGCGTGGCCTATACCTACAACGACCCGGTGATCTTTCTGGAATACGCGGCGGATACGGCGCAAGCCTGCCGGGAAGCAGGGGTGCGGTCGGTGGCGGTGACCGCCGGCTACATGGAGCCGGAACCGGCGGCCTGGTTCTTTTCCCGGATGGACGCAGCCAACGTGGATCTGAAGGCTTTCCGCGACGATTTCTACCGCCATCTGACCGGGGGTAGGCTGCAACCGGTCAAGGAGTTGCTGGTCCATCTGGCCAGGGAGACCAGGGTGTGGCTGGAGTTGACCACCCTGCTGATTCCCGGCTGCAACGACTCGGAGGCGGAACTGCAGGACATGACCGCATGGGTGGTGGAGGCGCTGGGACCGGATGTGCCGCTGCATTTTTCCGCCTTTCACCCGGCCTGGAAGATGCTGGATCGCCCCCCCACGCCCACCGCCACGCTGTTGATGGCGCGCCGTATCGCCTTGGCCAACGGGGTGCGTCACGCCTACATCGGCAACGTGATCCATGCCCAGGCCGGGAGCACCTGGTGTCACGGCTGCCGCCGACTGCTGATCGAACGGCGGGGATACGAACTGGGGGAGTGGGCCGTGACGCCGGAAGGAAACTGCCGGCATTGCGGCGTGCCGCTGCCGGGACGCTTCGCGCCCCTCCCCGGCCAGTGGGGCGCCCGGCGGACACCGGTTCGCATGGAGACCTCATGAAGGCCTGGCGGGCATGGCTGCTTGTCGCCGCGCTGCTGGCCGGCTGCGATCTGCGACCGGAGATCCCCGGCGTGGAGCGGATCCGGGAACGGGGCGAACTGGTGGTGCTCACCCGCAACGCGCCGACCACCTATTACCTGGGTCGCAACCAGGACCCGGAAGGCTTCGAACACGACCTGGCGCTGGCGTTCGGGAATCACCTGGGGGTGCCGGTGCGATTTCGGCTCTATCACACCCGCAGCGACATCCTGGAGGCGATGCAACGCAACGAGGGGGA
>JADGAQ010000348.1 GCA_015231925.1 Magnetococcales bacterium | reverse complement strand
TCCCCCCCGGACCCCCGTATTAATGAAACAGAAGAGGAATAGGCCGTGGCTTCCGTGACGACCGCCTTTCTTGATCGGCTGCGTTATTCCCGCCATCTGGCGCTGCCCGGCGTGGGGGAGGGGGGACAGGCGCGTCTGGGTCAAAGCCGGGTGCTGATCGTCGGCGCGGGCGGACTTGGCGGGCCAGCGGCGCTCTATCTGGCGGCGGCAGGGGTGGGGCATCTCACGCTGGTGGACGGCGACCGGGTGGAGACCTCCAATCTGGGGCGACAGATCGTGCATGCCACCTCCCGGCTGGGATGGGCCAAGGTCGATTCGGCGCGGCAGGCGTTGCTGGATCTCAATCCCCGCATTGGGGTGGAAACCGTGGATGGCTGGCTGGACGAGGGTAATGTCGAAGCCCTGGTCGGGGCGAGCCATCTGGTTTTGGACGGCAGCGACAACTTCGAAACCCGCGACCGGGTCAACGCCGCCTGTTTCCGTCACAAACGGCCCCTGGTGACGGGGGCGGCCTTGGGCTTTTCCGGACAGGTGGGGGTGTTTCACGCCGGAGAGGATGCGGCGCTGCCCTGCTGGCGTTGTTTCTTTCCCTCACTGCCGGAGGATGGCAACAGCCCCACCTGTGAAACGGCGGGGGTGTTGGGGGCCCTGACCGGGATCGTCGGCTCCTGGATGGCGGCGGAGGCCTTGTTGGAACTCAGCGGCAAGGGGGCCAATCTGCGGGGTCAGTTGCTGCTGCTCGATCTCTCCGGCGGCGAGGTGCGGCGCATCACGGGGCGGAGGGATGGCCGCTGCCCGGTTTGCGCAGATTCAGATGGTTCACGATGAAATCGGCCACGGCGGAGGGGTCGTTCAGGGGCAGTCTGGGTTTGGCCCAGGGGATTTCCGTTTCGCTGCTGGCCACGGCCACCACCTGATCGCTGCCGCTCCAGGGCAGGTGGTCTTGTCTCCTCTCCTCCGGGCGTGTATCTTCTGCCTGCGTCGGGCGATGGATGCGAATCTGATCGATCTTTTCCTGCCGATAGCCTTCCACCAGAACGAGGTCGTGTTGGCCGACCAGGGAGTTGACCAGTTCCGGCAGGGGGGGTGGGGGTGTGTCGCCCAGTTCCTGGATCATGAACCAGCGTTCGGGGCCGGAGAAGATGACGCTTTTGGCTCCGGCCTGGCGGAAGCGGTGGCTGTCCTTGCCGGGGATGTCGGGGTCGGCGACGTGGTGGCCGTGTTTGATGGCCCCGACCCGATAGCCGCGCCGGGTCAATTCCGCGATAACCTGTTCCATCAGGGTGGTTTTTCCGCTGCCGCTGGGGGCGACGAAGGCAATCATGGGTATCATTGAATTCTCCACGGATCCGTCATGACGAGCGATTCCCGAAGCGGCCTGATCGGGCGATGTGTGGACTGCGGTCGTGACGGCATGGCGGTTTCGGCCCAGGGCTGGTCGTGTGCCGCCTGTGGCCGGGAGTATCGCCGTGATGCCCTGGGTGTTTTGCTGGCCATGCCGACGCAGCAGTCCGCCGAGCCGCGATTCTATCAGAACCGGGATTATCAGGCTTGGCAGAAAATTTGGGGCACGGTAGCGGACGACTGGTTCATCTATCGCAATGCGTTGTACCGTTTTTTCAGCATGAGCGGGCATCGTCGGGTGCATCGGCTGTTGAAGGAAGCGGGGGATGTAGTGCATGTGGAGTTGGGTTGCGGGCCGGGTCAGTTGTTCGAGCTGGTGGACGGATCGCGCACCATTGCCCTGGATGCCAATCTCTCCTTTTTGCATCGGCTGAAGAAGCGGTATCCGTCGGTGATGGCGGTGCAGGGCAATTTGTACAACACCCCGTTTTTGAGTGGCGCGGTTCGTTCGGTGTTGTGTTTGCATACCCTGGAACATTTGTATCATCTGGCGGAGGCGTTGGAGGAGATCGAGCGGTTGATGCATGCGGAAGGGGCGATGTTGTTCACCTTGCCGACGGAGGGTGGCTGGGGCTGGTCGTTGGGGCGGCGTCTGATCACGGTTCCGGAGTTGCGGCGCAAGCATGATCTGGATGCCTTGGCCATTATGGAGGTGGAGCATATCAACGATGCGCCGAGGGTGATGCGGTTTTTGAAATTTTACTTTACGTTGCAGGGGGTTGAGTACTTTCCCTTGCGTTTTCTGCCCTGGCTGGGGGTGAATGCCTCGATAACGGGAAGGGCCTTGCCCAAGAAATCCTGAGAAGGTTGCAAAGCTCCTGCAGTCAAGCGGGGGAATCTTTGTGACTTTTAATATTTTTCCTTTAAAGTATCAAAAAAAGGAAATGTTCTA
>JADGAQ010000347.1 GCA_015231925.1 Magnetococcales bacterium | reverse complement strand
GCACTGGCGCGGGATGACGGGTTGGACAAACCTTGTGCGCGGAGACAGGGTCCGTGAACCCTGCCTGTCTGGCGAGTGGTTTGTACTCGAAAGGCGGAAGCCCAGGTTGTTGTTCCGGTTGTCGGGCGAGTTGTTGTTGCGATTGGCGGAGCGGACGTTGGCCGGGTTGTTGTTCCAGCTGCCGCCCCGATTCACCCGGTTGGAGCCCCTTGTACCGTCATCCCAGGCCCAAGGAATCCGAGAACAGTCGCTGACGCAGGGACCGTGTGTCGGCATGGGCCATGTGGCCGATCATGCTGCCCACGGAGAGGGAAAGCAATCCTTCATCGATTTGCCCATGCCGGAAAGCCTGCTCCCTTTCACGGGTTTTGTGCCGAAATCGGGCCGCTCCTTTTGGCTGCAAGCGGACAGTTCCAGGAAAGACGCAGCATCCCAAAAAAGGCATACCTTGTTCGACCGGGGCCATGAGCGTGGCGCTCTCCTTGAGTTTCAAGGAGAGCTTGTCGGCCAGGAATTGCCGAACCTCACCGTGTATGCCGTGGAGGAAAGATTTCGACGGGCCGAAAAAGAGGAAGTCGTCCATGTAGCGCACGTAGCCTGGAACGGCGAGGCGGTCGGTGACGAAGTGGTCCAACTCGCTCAGGTAGAGGTTGGCGAAGTGCTGGCTGGTGAGGTTGCCGATGGGAACGCCTTTGCCGGGAGCATGGTCGGGTGGGGCGTGGTCGATGATCCGGTCCAGCAGAGTCAACAGGCGGGCGTCCTTGAGGTGCCTGCGCAGCAGAGTTTTGAGAATGGACTGATCCATGCTCTCGAAATATTTTTGCACGTCGCATTTCAGGAAAAAGGCATGCCTTCTGCCGAGATCCTGGGCATATCGCACGGCGGCGTGAGTGCCCTTGCCGAGGCGACAGGCGAAGGTGCGAGAAATGAGGCTGCGTTCGAATACGGGTTCCAGCAGGTTCATGATGGCGTGATGCACCACCCGGTCGCGGAAGTCTGCGGCGGCGATCTTGCGGCGTTTTGGTTCGAAGACCTCGAAGGTGCGATAGGGTCGGGGAGACCAGCTCCCGCTTTGCAACTCTTCCTGGAGGGAGAGGAGTTCCACCTCCAGGGCGAAGTAGAAATGGGCGATGCGGGTTTTGTCTTTCTTGCCGCGCCAGGCTTTGTGGGCTGCCTGCCAGAGGTTGGTGAAGCAGACGATGCGGTCGAAGAGGTTTCCGGAGCGGAACATGAGGTTCAGTGACTTCGCACGGAGGGTGGTCGCTATTTCCAGGGGAGCGGTTCCTGGGCCACTTCCTTCAGGTTGATGAATTCTGGATCCTTGTGGATGAGGATGGCGTTGGCCTGCAGGGCTGCGGCGGCGATCCAGGAGTCGCCCAGGGAAAGGGAATGGGTAGCCTTGATACGGGCTGCGTTTTCCAGAAGCGAGGATGACTCGTGAATCCAGTCGATGGGCAGTTCGAGGCAGCGGCGATAGGCCAAACGTCCGGCTTCTTCGCCCTCGTCTTTCCAGACACGATAGAGGATTTCCATCAACGAGATGAAACAGCCATAACAGATTTCTGTCCCGGAGGTGGCAGCCTCAAGCAGACCGGCGACCCTTTCGGCTCCCGGTTCATCGTCGCGCAACGCCAACAATGCGGAGGTATCGAGGAGGAATCGGCTCATGCTTCCTGCTCGCGATCCTGCTGACGGTCAATCAGGAGGCGTTTCGTGGTACCGCCCTTGCCGCTGCCACGGAATGCGGCAAGGGTCTCGGCAACGGAGGAGGCCCCATCCTGCCAAAGGTTTCCGGTGGTGGTGGATTTCGTCAAACCATGGCGGAATTCCAGATAACCGATGAAATCCAACACCTCACGAGCCAGTGGTTCCGGCAGGCGGCGCAGTTCCTGTTGAATCTCTTCGGCAAGGTTCATCGGTTTTCCTCCTGCTGTTTCATCCAGCCGCCGAGCATCCGCCCGATCTCCAGGAGATGGCGCACGGCGTATTCGAAGGCATCATGGGAAAGATAGTGCTGTTCGTGGCAGAGGCGCAACAGGACGCGGATTTTTTCCAGGCGCAGATTGGCGCGTTTGAGGATTTCCTGTTTGCGGTGGGCGTAGCGGGCTTCCACCAGGTCCTCCACCAGGTCGAGGGCCAGGGTGTCGATGCGGTCGGCGAAGGTGAAGCGTACCCGGCGGGGGAACTTCTCAGTGGTGGGCAGCAGCCACTTCAGGAAGTCCATCCATTTGACGAAGATGGGCAGATCATCCTGTTGGCTCATGGCTGGCCTCCGGGGGAGCGGTTGGCACGGTGCTTTCC
>JADGAQ010000346.1 GCA_015231925.1 Magnetococcales bacterium | reverse complement strand
CCCGATTTAACGCAATTCCTGCCCGGCACGGTTGAATCTCATGAGAAATCGCTTCAAGCCCCACATCCTCAAGGTCGCCCGCTACCAGACCTCCGCTGGCCGGGATCTCGTCAATGGTTACCGCCTGGATCGCAACGAGCGGGTTTCCAACTTTTCCGACGCGGTGCTGGCCGATCTGATCAGCAAGCTGCCACGCTATCTGCTCAACGTCACCCCGGACATCAGCTCCCTCTACGAGGCCATCGGTCGTTTCGTGGGGGTGCCGCGTTCCCAGCTCTACATTCTCAACGGCATCACCGAAGGCATCAAGATCATCTACGAAACCTTGACCAACCCCGGTGAGAACGTGGTGGTGCTCGACCCCACCTATCCGATGTACAACATCTACTCCCAGCTCTATCAGTTGGAGTATCGCAAATTCGGCTACACCCCGGAGATGAAGCCCGATTTCGACTCCCTCTGGCGGCAGATCGACGACAAGACCGCAGCGGTGATGATTCCCAATCCGAACCTGCCCATCGAGGCCATGTTCACCGTGGAGCAGGTGCGGGAGATCGCCGAGAGGTGCCGTTCTCATGGGGCCATCCTGGTCATTGACGAGGCCTACCACTTCTTCGGCGACGTGCCCACCATGGTGCCGCTGATCGCCGAATACGACCATCTGATCGTCACCCAGACCTTCTCCAAGGCCCACGGTCTGGCGGGCATCCGGCTGGGCTACATGGTTTCCAACGAGGAGAACATCAGCTACCTCTCCAAAACCCGCTCCCTGGTGGAGACCAACGGTATGACCCAGGCGGTGGCCGAATACTGCCTGGCCCATCCCGAGCTGTTGCAGGAGCATGTGCGTGAGATGCGGGAGGGCAGTCGCTACGTTCAGGAGCAGCTCACCCAACTGGGCATTCGCTGGCACGGCGGCAATCTGACCAACGGGCTGCTCTTCTTCCTGCAGTCCAAACAGCAGTCCGAGGAGCTGGTGGCCTTCATGCGGGCCCGCAAGATCTACATTCGCGGCGCTTTCGAGCCTCCCTACGACCATTCCGCCCGCATCAGCATCGGGCCGGTGCCGGTGATGCAGGTCTTCGTCGATGCCCTGAAGGAATGGCTGGGTCGGGGCGCATGATTCAATACCGGCGGGCGGGGCAGGGGGATCGGGAGGCGATTCTGCAGTTGATTCGCCGTTCCGACTCCACGGCCCGCAGCCCGGAAACCTGGGATGGCAACCGCATGCAGGCCGTCATGGCCCATGACGGTGACAAGCTGATCGGCGTTCTGCCGGTGGAGCCGCGTCGTTTCGCCCTGGGCGGGGGGCGCAGCCTCGATCTGGTGTGGATCTCCGCCGCCCACGTCGAGCCCGAGTACCGCTCCCAGGGCATCGGCTCCGCGCTGGATGCCCATCTGCGTCAGGCGTTCCGCCACGAGGCGGAGGCCGTCTTCGTCTATCGCGGCGACGAGCGTAGCGCCGCCTACCGCTGGTACAAGCAGAAGCTCGGTTATCACGAGCTGTTGCCCACCCTCTCCTACAAAAAAGAGTGTCCGAACCCGCAGCCTTCCATGGCAGCCCCTGTTTGCTGGGAGCGTCCGGAGGAGTTGCCGGGGGAGGCGCTGCTGGCCTGTTTCAGCAAGAACACCGCCGCTTTCGGGGGTTTTCCGGAGCGTCGCGCCTCGTTTTGGGCCGATACCTTCCGTTACCACTACTATCGGGAATACTATCGCTATCGACTGGTGGCGCTGCCGGATGCGGGGGGAGGAATCGCCGCCTACGCCCTGCTGGCCCGCACCGACATGCGGGACGGCGTTCCCCGACTGGAGGTGCTGGAGTTGATGGCCCCGGTGTCGGGTTCGCGGCGCGACGAGCTGTTGGCCGCCATCTGGGAGCAGGCCCGTCGGGATCAGGTGGGGGAGGTGCGCATTCAGCTTTCGCCGCAGGATGCCCATTTCGCCTGGATCCGGGAGCAGGGGTTCACCAATCGTTATCGCAGCAACGTCATGGGGGCGCTGTTCGATCCCTGGAGCTATTTCGACCGGTTGTTGACCGCCAGCGGGGTGCGCTTTCGTTTCGAGTTGGAGACGCCGGGCGGGGGCAAGCATACCTGGGGGCAGGGCGAGGCCTTTTTGAGGCTTTTCCTGAGTGACGAAGCCCTCAACAGTCTGTTGTTGCAGCGTTGTTCGGCGCGACAGGCGGAGGCCGAAGGGCGGCTGGTGTTGCTGGATGGGGAGGAGCGGGGATTGGAGATTCTGGAGAAGGTCTTTCCGTTGCGGAAATGGTGCTATTTCCTGGTGGACTATCTTTGACGTTCAATATTTTATCTTTTAAGTATCAAAAAAAGGAAATGTTCTGTCCTTTGAC
>JADGAQ010000345.1 GCA_015231925.1 Magnetococcales bacterium | reverse complement strand
CCGGAAGTGGCGGAAGCGAAGATTCCCCCACCTTTCCCCATCGGTTCCACGGCTCAGCACGCAACAAAGCAAACGCCTCGTCCACTTTACCCCAACTCAACAGCCCGGCCATGCCATGCGCTTCAGTCAGATGCGGCGCCGCCTGACGGTACCAATGGATGCCCTGAAGACCGGTAACCGATCCCCCACGCCCCAGCAAAGCTAATCCCCCCAACAAACGGGGGGTATCCGGAATACTCCCCTCACGGGCCGCTTCCAACAACAACTCCAGCGCAGCAGATATCCGACACGGCACCTTGTTATCCAAACAGAACCGTGTGTATCCAATAATTTCAGAAGCAACCTCCTTGCGGTCCGAAACACGCCCAAACCAATACCTCGCCTGCCGTAACTGCTCCGCTGGCTCCTCTCGATTGATCATCAGAACCACAGAAGCCATGCTCAACAGATCCGAATCACTCATATTATCCCCAGGACGAGTCAGCCAGTATTTGGCTCTTTCCTGATTGGCTACATCGTTGAATAGTGGCAACCGGGCATAAATCCTTCCGAGAATATTGGTGGCCCTGGGATCCCCCTTTTCACCCAACGGCAAAAGCAGGTCGATGGCTCGTTGGTAATCCTGTTCCACTCCGTCAACTCCATTAACATACCAGGTCGCCAAGGTAATTCTGGCCGAATCGGCATCCTCTGAATCGCCTTTCGTCAATATCTCCAACTCCTTTAACGCAAAGGACAGATCTTTCTCACCCAAATCCCCGATGCCCAAGTGATAGGCCAACTCCCGCCGAGGCCAGGAATGTCCGCTGGAAGCTGCCTTGCGTAACCAAAATAACGATTCTTTGGGATTTTTTTCGAGCAATGTTCCTTTCCCAAGCTCCATGGAAAGGTAGAATTGAGCCGCAACATTGCCGGCTTCTGCCGCTTTGAGCAACCATTGAAGTGAGAGTTGAGCGTCTTTGGGTACTCCCTCTCCGATGGTATAGGCAAGCCCCATATAGTACATAGCTCTAGTATGCCCCTGGTATGCCGCTTTAAAAAAATTTACCACTCCTTCTCGTGGATTTTTTTCAATCCCAATACCATTAAATAGACAATACCCATAATTGAACTCAGCCTCTGCGACGCCATCTTGCGCCATTTTCTCATAAAGCAGCGCACCTTGACGTTGCTGGGCTTCGTCTTTTGAATGAATCATACGATCTGCCTCATCCAGCATGGGATCCGAAGCCCCAAGTGCCAGGGAAAACAACAGGGGAAGGAACCGCTTAATCATCCTTATTTCCTCCGAAAATCCGCGTGTTGTATGCTGAATCGAGAGGATCCGGATAGCGAAAATCGCTACCCGGATCCAGGATTCCCACCCTATTCAGGCTTTGGGGATGAATCAGGTTGCGGACAGTTACCATGGATCTGACAGTCAATAGTGTAGGCGTTTTTTACCCGGTTTTGTTCTCCGACAACCTCTCTTGGAGCAAACTTCCTAAGCGTATCGTCCACCTGATTGCCAAGATCCTTATCAGGGCGAGGTCCCTTCTGATCGGATCCAGGGTGCAACACTTTGTAGATATCCATTGTCTTCAGGATAGGCATCGCCTCCGCTTCACCCGTGTTTTCGGATTGGTTCATGGCAACGTTTTGTCCCCAACCGGCTCCGGAGGAAGAAAACCCCCAACCGGGCATTTCCCGCCTCAGTTTGGCGACGAAGCCGTTGTCGCCGAAGAGGGAGTTGTCGCGGGTTTCGGGTTCCAGGAAGGAGAAGTCCACGCCGGGGTTTTCCCGCTGCACCTGGGCCAGGGCCAGACGTTTCAGGGCCCGGTCGAAGTGGGGATCCGACAGCAGGGAGGGGGTCTCTTCCTCTCCGGGATTGAGCAGGTCGTTCATTCGCACTTTCGCCGGGTTGCCGCGTTTGGAGCGGGTGGGGATATTGGCGATATCCTCTTCCCCTGCCTCCGGCGGCATGCCGCCCGGATAATCCCAGATGGCATCGCCGTATTGGCGTTGATGCTCGTGGGAATCGAAGGTGGCCTGCACTTCGGCAGCGGGGTCCATATCCGACCAACCTTTTTCTTTACGGATCGTTTCGGCGCGTCGGGTTACCCAGTCAACCTGATTGTCTTCCCGTTGCTGTTGCCGACGCCATTCCGGAATGGCAGGTTGTGTTTCCGGGCCATTTTGCAACTCTTCTTGAAAGGATTGAAAGGCCTGAGTGAGATTGGCTGGTCTGTAAGACATTTTATTCTCCGTGATGAGGGTTGAACAAGTTGTAACGGGGGTTCGGGGGGGATTATCCCCCCCGGCGGGTCCAGGGCAGAGCCCTGGGACTTGGCCTTTTCGCCGTTGACGTACACACCCCTTGGGGTCCAGGGG
>JADGAQ010000344.1 GCA_015231925.1 Magnetococcales bacterium | reverse complement strand
CCTCTAATCCTCTAATCCTCTAATCCTCTAATCCTTTCAGGCTCGCCCAGCTCAAGGCCATCCTTTTCGGCGTCTTTTTGCCGAAAAGGATGGCCAAAAAGCGAGCCCGCCATTGGTCATGCCGGGAGCCAATCGTCTGTTTGATTGGCTCCCGGCATGACCGAATTGCCCGCCGGTCGTCTGTTTGATTGGCTCCCGGCATGACCGAATTGCCCGTGGGGCCGGAAAATATAAAAACCTGTTGCTAAATTTCTATTCAAATAACAAAAGATACGTCAAAGGACAGAACATTTTCTTTTTTTACTTTCTAAAAGATAAAATATTGAAAGGCAATATATTCACTAAACTCCGCCCAGCCGAGTTGCCAGGTGTCGCATCAAGCGTTCCCCCACGGCCTCTTTGCTCAACAGGGGCCAGTTCTCTTCGTTGCCCTGGTTATCGATCAGGGTGACGCGATTGGTGGGGACATCGAAGCCGCAACCGGCTTCCAGAACGTCGTTGACCACCATCAGGTCGCATCCTTTGCGGGCTCGTTTGGCCCGACCGCGTTCCTGGGCCTGGCCGGTTTCGGCGGCAAAACCGCAGATCAGCGGGCGAGAGGCTTGGCCCCGACGGGTGACCAGTCCGGCGAGGATGTCTGCGTTGGGCACCAGTTCCAGGGTAATGGCTTCCTTGCCCCGGGAGATCTTGTCCGCGCTGGCCTCACGGGGGCGAAAATCCCCGACGGCGGCGGTCATGACCACCAGGTCCGGGGTCTGTTCCTGCCATTGTTGTTGCACGGCCTCCAGCATCTCGTGCGCCGAAACCACCGGCAGGCAGCGCACGCTCCAGGGGGAGGGCAGGGAGACCGGGCCGTGGATCAGTGTTACTTCAGCGCCCAGGCGACGGGCGGCCATGGCCACGGCCCAGCCCATGCGACCGCTGGAACGGTTGCTCAGGTAGCGCACCGGATCCAGTGCTTCCCGCGTGGGGCCTGCCGTGATCAGGACGCGCCGTCCCGCCAGCAGGGCCGGGGTCAGCAGACGGGTGATCTCTTCCAGCAGATGAGCCGGTTCCGCCATGCGACCGGCGCCCTCTTCGCCGCAGGCCAAGGCGCCGTTTTCCGGCCCGATGAAAAAGAGGCCGTCTTCCTGCAGGCGGGCCACATTGCGTTGTGTGGCCGGATGGTCCCACATGGCGGCGTTCATGGCCGGGGCCAGCAGGACCGCTCCTTTGCGGGCCAGCAGCAGGGTGGTCAGCAGGTCGTCCGCCAGGCCGTTGGCCAGGCGGGCCAGCAGGTCGGCGGTAGCCGGGGCCACCACCACCAGATCGGCTTCCCGCGCCAGGCGGATGTGGCGCATGCCGTGTTCCTGTTCCAGGGAGAAGAGGTTGTCATGCACCACGTTTCCCGACAGGGCTTGCAGGCTCATGGGGGTGACGAACTGCAAGGCTGCCGCGGTTGGCACCGGGATCACCGTGGCGCCGCATTCCCGCAGGCGGCGGATCAGTTCCAGGCATTTGTAGGCGGCGATACCGCCTCCCAGGCCCAGCAGAATCTGTTTTCCCGATAGATCCAACCCCATCTCCTGAAATCGCAAGCATTCGAGGGAGTGGCAAAACTCCCACAGCCAAGCGGGTAAATATCCTAAATTATCAGACTTTCAATATTTTATCCTTTAAGTATCAAAAAAAGAAAATGTTTTATCCTTTTACTTTTCATTTATTTGGATTGTCCATACCCATTGCAACGCCGTTTTGCAATTGGCTCGCATTCAAACAATATCAGCAGGTAATTATCCACAATTTATAGTGTAAGTCAAATCTTTTACCGCGTTGGGGATGTGGAATTTTCGAAGGAGGGTATTGTTGAGGGGATTGGGTTTACACGTCGGGGGGCTTTGTGCCACTCTTTGGCTGGGTTTCATTCAATTTGCGCGAAGAGAGATCTACCAAAAACCCGTTCGTAGGCGTTCGTCCGCGTTCGGGAGTCCTCAGAAATCCCCTGTAAAATCACCGTTGAATCGTTCACTGGCGTTCGCTGGCGTTCGCATGCAGCCGCTATATTTTTGGGGTAACTTTGGGGGTAACTCCGGGACTGCCCTGATTCCCTCTCCAAAGTTACCCCCAAAATCCCTTGCAAACCTACAGCCGCAAGCCTTCCAGCTACTTCGTGGGAAAAATCCGTGTCAAATCAAAACGCGGATTTCTTCAAAAGACAACCCGTCGCTCGTTCCTTACACTTCCCTGCTTTCCGATATAGCCAACCAGCGGGAGTTCCTCCATGACCATGACTGATTCATCCGTCCGCCAGGCCAAACCACAGGCCAAGCCCTACAAAATCTTCGACTCCGGCGGCTTGTACCTGCTCGTCAACCCCTCCGGGGCTAAATGGT
>JADGAQ010000343.1 GCA_015231925.1 Magnetococcales bacterium | reverse complement strand
TCAGCCTCACCACGTCCTGCCCCTCGATGACCCGCCACCCGAGACAACCCACCAGAGCTTCCAGCACCGCCGGAGACCCGATCACCCGCATCAAGACAGGTAACGCCTTCAGAGGTGGTACATGCGCTTCCGCTTCGGGATTCAGCCATTTTTCTAAAGTCTCCAGAGAGAGTTTCCCGGCATTCCCTGCCGCCAGGTTGATTCCGTACCGCCCAGCCACCGCATTCAGCTTGTCCAGGATCTGCGCCCGCGACAGCCCGCTTTCCCTGGTCGCCCGGTTGAGCGCCTCCTTGAAGTCCCGCACCGAATTCAGTGACGGGGCGAACAGGTCAGGTTGCTGGGTCATGCGCGTTCCATTTCGCTGTCCGGCTTCTGGCCGGTCCCAATCCGAAAAATCCCAACAAGCGGATGTTGAAGGGCCATCCGTGGCCGGTTATCATGCTTCCCAGGAGGCGAACAACCTCGCCTCTTGTCGATAGAAATAACACCACAAATGATCGAGTTCAAGATCATTTGTGAGCGTCCGAGTTAATTTTTTTCAGAATTGCGTGGCGTGCTGCCGTTTATCTAGGAATATCAAATGGTTGAGCAAGACTCGGACGCGATCATTTATGATGCTGATATGTGTCCGAGTTCCCTGCGGGAACTCGGACACCGGATTGCAGCCGTTTGCAAGGAAATCGGCTCCCAAAAGGATGCTGCGGATTTTTTTGGTATCCCTATCGCCACGCTTGGGAGGTACATCCGAGGGGTCAATAACCCCCCCGTAACAGCAATCTCCCGTATTGCTGCCTTATCACATGTGAACCTGGACTGGCTTATTACCGGCAAAGAGCCAATGCGCCCTGGTATGGCGCAGAAAGACACCGGCTTGACTTTTGATGATGCCATGACTGCATGGACCCTTATTCATCGCCACGAGGGCCTTGCAGACCGTTTTTCGGATGATGCGGCGGATGGTTTTGCTTTACTATTTGCCCAAATGATCGCCGAAGAACGTAAAAACACCGGAGCAACCCCGGAAGAAATCCTCAAAAAGGACATGTTTAAGCGGTTTTTCAAGAAGAAATAGGCAGTAACGTTACCGTTTTGTAAGTTTTTGCCGATAAGTCCTCCACTTTCCACACCAGCGCGACGATGTCGCAGGAGGATTTCGGATGGATTTATCTAGCATAAACCGCTTTTTGCGGGGTCGAGAGGGGGGTAAAGGCAGGATTGTCTTGTACGTTGTCGGGTCAATTGCGGTTGGGTTTGCCATATGGCAATGGCAATACCGACAGATTACCCCGCAAGAACAAACGATCTTGCGAGCAATGGTCGCGCAAGCAGCACACAACCGCAACCTACCCCCACAAACCATCTGGTCCGACCTCAAACGCCAAACCGGCTTCTACCGGATAGACGACATGACCCACGCCGCCTACCGCAAAGCCCTGGACCACCTGGTCACCCAGGCTAAATAACCCCCACGCCAGCCCTCACGGGCTGGCCTTAATCAACCAAAGAGGAAAACATAGTGTCTTCTCTTACTGATGGTGTTATATCAATAATCAAAAAGATTATTTTAATAGCAAAGATTGCGGTTATTGGTTTTGTGCTGCTTTTTGTATTTTTTATTGTTCGTGATATATTCTTTACGGACAAAGACAGTAGGCCAATCAAAGAGGCGCAGCAGGCGAAAGAGGCGCAGCAGGCGAAAGAGGCGCAGCAGGCGAAAGAGGCGGCTGAGGCTCTAATAAAACTTGAGGTCGCGGCAAGGGACGCAAAAGCAGTACTTAATACTGTCGAAGCAAGATTAAAAGAAGTATATACTGCCTATGTCGTAACAAATAATAAATTATTGCCTGTAAAATGTGTTGGACATATCCTTTCTATGCGTGTTTTTGTTTTGTGCCAATACGGAGCAAATTTTCAATACCCCCATATGGGACTATGGGAAGTTGCTAATGATCTTCAAGGGAACAGAGGATATTATGCTGTAAATGGCAAGGCTCTATCGGCCCTTGATAAACTTACTGCGCATCAAGATTTCCATAAACATCCTGACGCTTCAACTATTGATATTCCTGCTATTTTTAAGTTTTTGAGCGCCAGGTTAGAAGGGAGTTGATCTGCTTGGCCACGACACCTTTTCCCGATCACTGTCCATCGACTATCCATTCCCGGACAGTAACCGTCGATTTTGGTGCCATTCCATAATCATTTTCCGCCCGTTTTCGCTCGATTGCGACCAAATTCGATCAAATCATGCCCTGGCACCAAACGGCCTTAACAAGCTGATTTTTCGCGGTTTTTCCCTCAACCCCCCTGGTGCCAAATCATCCCCACCCCCACAAGACTCCTGGCAAAAGCTCACCATTGACCAAGGAATTTTCCAGCCTCCATTTTCT
>JADGAQ010000342.1 GCA_015231925.1 Magnetococcales bacterium | reverse complement strand
CACGTCAAAGGATGGGGGGATGAGGCCCCCCCTTGCCCCCCCGCGGTCCGCTGCGATAAATCCGTTGGGTGTCTGTTGGTGGTTTTCGGGATTTCATTGGCGGCAGCGGACCGCAACGGCCAAAGACAAAGGCCACGTCAACACCTCGGGGCTTCGCCCCGAACCCCACCGGGGGGGATAATCCCCCCCGGACCCCCGTATTTTCATTCCTGGCGATTTTGTGGCACTATCGCCTCCATCCTGCCAGCATAACAGATTCGAAACGGGAGGTCTCTCACCATGTGGCACGACTTCATGCGGGATCACGCCCGGCAACGTCCGAACCATACCGCCCTCATCGACCACGCCACCGGTCTTCGCTGGAGCTACGCCACCCTGGACCGGGAAATCGACCGGCGGGCGGGACAACTCCACATCCGGGGCGTCGCCCCCGGCGACCGGGTGGCCCTGATCGCCCCCAACCGGCTGGAACACCTCACCCTCTTCTTCGCCTGCTGCCGGTTGCGCGCCATTCTGGTCCCGCTCAATCCGCGTCTGGCCCTTCCCGAGTTGCAGTCGATTCTGCGCCAGATCGACCCCGCGCTGCTGCTTTCCGCAGGCGCCTCGCCATTCGGGGCCGAATATCCCTGGGGCGATCTCGACGCCGTTTGGGCGGAGGAGGGACCCTATCCCCCCGGTCCCCCGCCCGAGGATAACGAGGTGATGATGCTGCTCTACACTTCCGGCTCCACGGGGGCTCCCAAGGGGGTGATGTTCCACGCCGCCATGATCCGGGCCAACATGGCCGGCACGGTGGGGGCCGACGTGCTGCGTCCCGGAGATATCTCCATCGTCAACACCCCCTTCTTCCATACCGGGGGCTATCACGTCTTCAGCCTGCCGCTGCTTTCCATCGGGGGCACCTTGATCCTGCACCCGCGTTTCGATGCGGGGCAGGTGTTGGCGGACATCCGGCAGGAGGGGGTCACGGTCTTCTGGGGGGTGCCGACCCTGTTTCAGGCCATTTTCGACCACGCCGATTTCGCTGCCTGCGACTTCTCCCGCATCCGTTTTTTCCTCTCCGGGGGCGCACCGTTGCCCTTGGCTTTGATACAGGGCTATCACCGTCGCGGGGTGCCGTTCAAACAGGGTTTCGGTTTGACCGAGGTGGGGCCGAACTGTTTCCTGCTGGAGACCGAAGAGGCTTTCCGGCGGCCCGATTCCATCGGCAAACCCATGGCCCACAGTCGGGTGCGGGTCATGGATGAGCGGGGCGAGCCGGTGGCAGCGGGCGGGGTGGGGGAGTTGTGGATCGGGGGGGCGCACCGCTGTCGCGGCTATTGGGGACAGGAGGCTTTGTTCCGGGAGTCGTTGCGGGGCGACCTTTTCGCCACGGGGGATTTGGTGCGGGTTGATGAGGAGGGCTACTTCTACGTCGTGGGGCGCAAGAAGGAGATGTATATTTCGGGTGGGCAGAATGTCTATCCGGGGGAGGTGGAAAAGCCGTTGTCCAGCCATCCGGGGATTGGGCAGGTGGTGGTGGTCGGGGTGGAGGATGGTCGATGGGGGGAGACGGGGTTGGCGTTTTATGTGGGGGAGGCGGTGTTGGGGGTGGAGGAGGTGCAGGCCTTTCTGGAGTCGCGTCTGGCGCGGTACAAACATCCGCGTCATGTGGTGCGACTGGAGGGCATGCCGTTGTTGGCCAACGGCAAGATCGATCGGGCTTTGCTGAAGCGCAGGGCGAAGGCGTATGTCGCCGGTTAGTGGTGTTCAGTCATACGGGGGTCCGGGGGGGATTATCCCCCCCGGCGGGGTTCGGGGCGGAGCCCCGAGGTTTTAGCCGTTGACCTTGCGGTCCGCTGCCGCCGATGAAATCCCGAAAGCCGCCATCCCGCACCGAACGGATTTGTCGCAGCGGACCGCGGGGGGGCAAGGGGGGGCTTCATCCCCCCATCTTTGAACGCGACAGCAAACCAAAATCCGGTAAATCCCCAAAAGCCCTGCCCCCGGAGGGCCAACGGCTGAAAGTCAACGTCAACGGATGGGGGGATGAGGCCCCCCCTTGCCCCCCCGCGGTCCGCTGCGACAAATCCGTTCGGTGCGGGATGGCGGCTTTCGGGATTTCATTGGCTGCAGCGGACCGCAACGGATACGGCAAAGACCACAGCCACGTCAACACCTTGGGGCTCTGCCCCAAGCCCCGCCGGGGGGGATAATCCCCCCCGGACCCCCGTATGAATCGAAAAACAACGCATCCCAAGATGGCTCGGTTTACCTCTCCGCATCCCAAGGTGACTCGGTTTACTTCCCCAGCTGCTTGGTCAACGCCGGAATCGTCGCCGCCATCACATCCCGTAACTCCACCCCCTTGTCCGACTTCTTGACCACCCGACTGACACTGACCGCCCGCT
>JADGAQ010000341.1 GCA_015231925.1 Magnetococcales bacterium | reverse complement strand
GGATCGCGCCGCCGCCGGACTTCTGGGAAAACGAAGCGGAGAGGGGGCTGGGGCACCTGCTGCCGGAACTGGAGCGGGACGAGGCACGAGAGGAATGGCTTTGCAGATTGAGCGGGCGGCAGATGGAGATGGTTTGCGCCGGGCTGGCTCTGCCAGTGAAGGAGCGGGTGAGGGACCGGCGAGAGACGTTGCGTGGACTAAACGGGCAACTTCTCCCCTTCCTGCTGGTTGACCGCTTCTCCCACCAGAAGTCCCGGGTGGCAGTGGTGGAGTTCGCCAAAAGGCGTCTGCCAGGCCAGGTGATCGAAGAGTGCCGAATCAACGAGGAGGAGCACGACGCCAAGGCGCTGCTGTTCGCCCTCTACGGCAACGAACCAACGGATCTGCGGCAGATCTTCCATCTGGAGAAGATCCAGAAGGCTGGCTTCGCCCGCATGTCCCTGACAAGCTCCGTCAAACCGCCCAGGGAAACATTCACCGATTTTCTGACACCCGACCGCATCCATGCCCTGCTCACCACCTTCGACAGGGAGCGCAACGACCAACGCATCAGCGAATTCCGCGAGGTGCTGGTGGAGGAGGGGCGGCCGCTGCTGTTCATCCGCCGGGCCGAACGTCCCAGCCTGATCGTGAAAACGGTGGGTGTTGAGCATGGATTCCATCCTGAATGGATCATTCTTGACTTTTCCGCCGACGCCCGGCGGGTGCGCATCTCCTCCACCAGTCCCGCCGTGCCCCTGGAGATAGCCAACCGCGTGGCTGGAGCCTTCTTCGATGAGGAATGCGAATACACCAATGAAAGCGAGGAAAGCTACGGAGAACAGTTGCGGCGGTTCCTGCGGCAACTCGCGAAAGGAGAGGCTGGGCAACTGGAGTTCGTGGAAATTTCCCTTGAGCGGTCGCCCCTGGACGGGGCCAGCAAGCTCACCCTTACCGATCCTGTCTCGATTCGCAAGGCGGTAGGCCATTTCACTCAGGCAGTGGGGGACATCCTGTCCGAGATTGGCAACATGAGAGGGATCAAGGTAGCCTTCCAGGGGAAACGGGTTGGGCTGATCTTCGAAGCAGTAGGGGACGACCGCTTCGTGGTCCGCTATACAGATCAGCGACTGAATACGAAAGAGCGTGTCGCCTTCGAGGAATTGATGAGGAATGACCATGGCCTTCCTGTCCTCTCGACAGAAAAGCGTGTCCGGTGCTGATACAGGGATTTTCGAGCAACTGCTCCGGGATGGTTGGAGAATCGCCGATCCCGCTCCTGCAGCCCTGGACGCTTCCGCCCGGTTGGAGCGGCTCGGACTGGTGGAGATCGAGCGCCGGGAGTTCGTTCTTTGTGCCGAACCGCTGGACGGGGATTTTCCACCGGCGGTGCGGGATTGCCAGGGGCGCATCCTGCTTCAAGAGGGGTTGGACGAAGGAGACGATGTCTTTCGTTGTCCGGAGTGTGAGCGGCCTGTTTACCCCTTTCTCCACGGTAAGCGGCGGCATGCAGAGGTGCGCAGCAAGGTGAAGCCCGAGGGTGTGGCAGCCTTCCTCCACGACGAACTGGATTCCATGGGCGCGGTGCGGCGGATGGTAGAAGGGGTGTTCCGTGTCGAGATGGGTTCCGGGGAAGCCCTGGTCTGTCTGGTGGAGCTGTGCCGCGATTCTCGTTATCTGTCCCGCGACCATGCCCGCATGCATCCCATTCTCTTCGTTGCCATCGATGCCCGCAATCTGAAGGAGCGATTTCTTCCCGATTCCTGGCTTGTCCGGGCGAGCTTGGCCGAACTGGTGAGTGGAACCGCCGACTTGGCCTCTTTGTTGGAGGACCTTCTCGCACGGGAGACTCCTTCGACCCTGCTCAGCGCCTCTTTGCCGGTATACGACAAGGTGGTTCCGGCGCTTTTGCCCAGCCCAGCCTCTGGACCGCATCGCCGACAGTTCATGGTGGAGTTTGGTGCGGATCGTCTTCTGGTGGAGGATTCGGTGGTGGCAACAGCCAAGGCCGGGATGCAGCTCCAGGTGTTCGGCATCCTGTGGCAGCGATTTCTGGAAGATTTGGCAATGGGGCGGCCGCCGGATGACTTCCGCCCCATCAGCCTAAAGGAACTGACCAACATCATCGATCCGGGAGACAGGATCGAGGCCATCGACGAGCTGAATGTTCGCCGTGCAATAAACCGTTTACAGCAAGATTTGCTGGATGGTGTGCGCCGAAATTTGGGCTTGCCAATAGAGCGTGATGATATCATTGAAAATATCAGGGGTGAATGCCACCGTCGTAAAGGTACTGGTTACCGCATCAACCCGCGAAAAGTCCTGCCAAAAGTTTGCACTCTTGCCTGATTCGTCTCTTTCCATCCGACTCACCCCTGATTGACGGCCCTGATCTTCTTGCTCAGGGCCGTTTCTTTTATTGA
>JADGAQ010000340.1 GCA_015231925.1 Magnetococcales bacterium | reverse complement strand
CGGTGATGCGCCAGGTCTCCGGACCGTCCTCTTCGATCAGGCCCTTCTTGAGCAGGCTCTTGATCACCTTCTTGGCGGCTTCGCCCTTGAGGTTGCCGGGCAAGGGGTGGATCGAGCCGTTCAAGTGGTTGATGGCGGCTTCGAGGATGATCTGCTGGGTGGTGGTCAGTTCGTTCATGGTGCGTGCTCCTGGATGGTGGTTGGTGCGTTCTTGATGGCCACCATTGAGCCATTGGAGCGTGCGCTTATCAAGCACAATTTTAAACTATTATAATTGATTTCAATATTTTTTATCATTGAATTGACTGCCGTCTGATGAAGCAGGCTGGAGACAGGTTCGAAGTCTTCGGTTGGTGTCCGACAAGGAATCGGAAAACAAGTGCGGCCAGGCAAGGTCGCGTAACCCAGTGGGTGGAAATCCCATCCCGGAAGGTTGGCCAACCACCGGGGAGCAAGTCTTTGAAGGGAGGGGGGTAACTCCTGACTTTAAGCGTAGGACAGCGACACGATAGGCCGTAAGCCGCAAGGTTGAAGTGATTGAGCCTCGTTATACGAAAATCAAAGGGAAGGACGACGTTGTTTGTTTAACGGAAGTCAAGACGGGTGGTGGCGCAAGGCAAGTGACCATCTGCTTCCTCGGGGTCTGAGAGCATGGCATGTCGGAGATTGGGGTTATGCGGTAACCTGGGAGACCCGGATGGGCTGTCTCTCAAGGAAGATGAGTATGCCAAACAATCTTTACAAGGGGAGTGAGGCAAATACGGCAACGGGAGTCGGATGGCTGAATAGTACCGATGAAGGCGGGTAACTCTGCTGGAGGGAAGGCGGCCACATCGGTAACAGTGCTGCGAGGAGACACGAATCGTGCTCAGACGCGAAGAAAGCGTGAATACGACATTGCAGCGCATAGCGTTGAAGGCCCGTAGTGAACCAAAGTTTCAGTTCACCAGTCTGTTTCATCTGATGGACTTGGAATTGCTGCGGGGATGTTTTGCGGGGCTGAGGACGGACGCTGCCGCAGGCATTGATCGGGTGACCAAGCAGGAATATGGACAGAATCTGGAGGAGAACCTGACAATATTGGTCAAGCGTCTTCACCAGATGGCGTATCGACCGCAACCGGTAAAACGGGTGTATATTCCGAAACCGGGGAGTGATAAACTGCGGCCTCTTGGGGTTCCGGTGTTGGAGGACAAGCTGGTACAGGCAGGCATGGTTAGAATTCTGGAGACAATCTATGAGCAAGACTTCATAGGAGACTCCTACGGATTTCGACCAGGGCGGGGTTGTCACCACGCCTTGCGGACACTGAATCTGGAAGTGCATAGGGGCATGGTCAACTATGTGGTTGAGGCGGATATCAGAGGTTTCTTTGATAATGTGAACCACGACTGGCTCATGAAATTCCTGGGACACCGCATTGCGGACAAACGCATGCTGCGCTACATCAAGCGATTTCTTATAGCCGGGGTTATGGAGGAGGGAAGGTATTGGGTCAGTGAGAAAGGAACTCCGCAAGGAGGAGTAATTTCTCCAATTCTGGCTAATATTTACCTTCATTATGGTTTGGACTTGTGGTTTGAGCGACGTTTCCGGCAAAGCTGTATGGGACCAGCAAGACTTATTCGCTATGCGGATGATTTTGTTGTGACCTTCCAAAACAGAGAAGATGCCATGGAATTTTACCGGGAGGTAGAGGAAAGATTGGCTCTTTTCAGTTTGTCGGTGGCTCCAGAAAAGACCAAGGTGTTGGAGTTCGGACCACTCGCAGTGAGGTGGGCCAGGGCCAGAGGGGAAAAGGCGGAAACATTTGACTTTTTGGGCTTTACTCACTTTTGCGGACGTTCACAGGATGGTAGGCGTTTTCGGATGAAAAGGAAAACAATCGGGAAGCGGTTTACGGCCAAATTGATCATTTTCAAGGAGTGGCTGAAAACAAATCGTACTCGACCTGTCCGAGAATTGATGCCCATCGTGGCGGCCAAATTACGTGGACACTATGCTTATTATGGTGTCACAGACAACAGTCAAGCTATCGAACGCTTTGCTTTTGAGGTGCGGAATCTGTTGTTCAAATGGCTTGATCGTCGAGGGAAAAGAGGTAGCATGAACTGGGAGAAGTTTAACCACATGCTCAAACTGTTTCCTCTGCCTGTTCCAAAGATAAAGGTTAATCTGTTCTGAATCGACGTAAAGGTGCTGGTGAGGAGCCGTGTGCGTAAATAGCGCAAGCACGGTTCTGGGAGGGGCCGGGGACAACGGGTGTATGGTCAAAATATGGTGGCACTGCCGGGAAACCAGGCAGACAACAGAGAAAACAAACCTTGACCTGTAGCACCTCGAAGAAACCGGTCTACTCGACAAGATGAAAAGCCTGTCAAACTTGGCCAACAGGCCGCACAGGACGCGCCGTGTTGCGTCCTGCCGTATC
>JADGAQ010000339.1 GCA_015231925.1 Magnetococcales bacterium | reverse complement strand
GTTCGGGGGGGATTATCCCCCCCGACGGGTCCAGGGCAGCGCCCTGGGACTTGTCTTTTTGTCGTTGACGTTCCCGCCCCATGGGGTCCAGGGGGCACCCCTGGGACTTTTCCTTTGGCTGTTGACGCGATCAAGCCGCTCAATACAGGGGGCTGAATAGTTATGGGTTTTCAAACGATTGCGGCCACCCCGAGGGATGACCGTAGCTCGGTTTGACTTCCAAAACAGGGAATTCCCGTTGCATGCCCGGTGGGCAAGTCACGCCCCTCCGGACATCAACCTATTGAAAGATATCCTCTAACGCTTCGGCATCCAAAACCTTCTCCGTCCACCTCTCCAGGGTCTCCAGATCAGCTCCGGCCAATTTTGCAGGCACCCAGTCAGGCACCGGAGTACCAAAGCGGCGCTGGACCAGGCGCAGCAAGGCGCGCATCTCGCCTTCCCGAAGGCCTTCCTGTCGGCCCTCCTCACGCCAGGGTTTTACCCATTCCAGAACACTTTCGGCTAACATGTCATTCACCTCGTACAAGTCTGTCATTTCAGGAATGTCGGCCTTCGGCAAACGCTTGGGCAACAGCACCCGTCTCAACCATACCGCGAAGGATCTTCGCAAACTGAGCTGTTCGGGAGCCTTGAGCCACTCCTTCAGGGTTCCGACCAACTCCCGAACGGTTCCGACGGATCGGCACTTTTCCAGGCGGAACAGAACGGCTGCCAGATTGCGCAGCACGGTGAGTTCCGATTCCGCCATGGCGCCCACATCCAGCAGGAGGTGGCGCAGATGGGCCTGATAGGCATCCAGCCCCGGAACCGGAACGATCATCTCGTTGACTTCGAGAGGGATATTCCACCTCTGCTTGCCAGTATAGATCACAACCGGAAGAATGGGGGGTAATATTTTGTTCGGCAGTTGCCTGGCCTTGCGCAGATCCTGATAAAGGGAAAAGGTGTAGTCTCCAACTCGAACGGGCATGAAATCGTCGAGCTCGGACTGGAATTCGAGCAGGATGTAGACATACAGCCAGATGTCACCGAAGCGCAACCGCCAGATGATGTCGTTCTCCCGGTCTCTGAATTCATCCCCGACGAAGAGACCGTTGACCTTTTCAAGGGTGGAAAAATCGAGGCGGGAGACCCACTCCCCGTGGACGAAGCCGAGGATCAGGTCGCGAACCATCTCCGGATGGGAAAAGAGCAGCTTGTAACTGGAATCGTAGTCCGTTCGGATTGACATGGCGCTCTTCCTGAAAAGATGTTTACCCCGTCGATTCCGGATAGTATGGGATGTTGTCGGTGTCGTCATACCCCCTGGAGAGTCGTCCGTGTCCACCATCACCTTCGACATGCTGAAGTTCGTTGCAACCCTCAAAGCGGCTGGTTTTGACGAACCACAAGCCAAGGGCGTGGCCGTTGCCATTCAAGAAACGCAGCAGTCCAACCTCGACGCTCTTGTCACGAAACACGATCTGGAAAAAGAACTTTCTCCCGTCCGTACCGAGCTGGCTGTCATCAAATGGATGCTGGCGTTGATCATCATCGTGACCGTCCTTCCCGCCCTGAAAATGCTGCTCGGATAACCTCCGGATTCCAGGATGGATGCGGGTTGAGATTGTCAGGAGAGTTCATTGCATAACAGCTATGGTTCACGATCGAGACGAATGAAAAATCAAAGGATAGAACATTTCCTTTTTTTGATATTTAAAAGATAAAATATTGAAAGTCAAAAAATTTAGTATGCTCCCGCTTGGCAGCGGGAGTTTTGCAACGGGCGTTCACGACAACGCCGTCACCGCCACCATGACCTGGCGTTGCCGGGGGCCGTCGAAGTCGGCCAGGAAGAGGCCCTGCCAGGCCCCCAGGGAGAGGCGGCCTTCCTCCACCGGCACGGTCAGATGGCTGCCGGTCAACACCGATTTCAGGTGGGCGTCGCTGTTGCCTTCGGCGTGGCGGTAGTCGCCCCGGTTGGGCACCAGGCGCTCCAGGGTGGTGAGGATGTCCCGGGCCACATGAGGGTCGCAGGCCTCGTTGATCAGCAGGCCCGCCGTGGTGTGGGGCGCGAAGAGCTGACACAGTCCGGTCACGATGCCGCTGCGGGTCACCACCTCCTGAACCCGGGCGGTGATGTCCACCAGTTGGTTCCGTTTGTCGCTGACCACCGCCAGTCGATGCCACATGCCCGTCTCCTGTTTGCTTCGGCGTCTTGGTTGGCAACACCGTCCCGACGGGGACGTACCTCCCGCCCGATTGTCCCCGGAAAGCCTCCGGGGGTCCAGCGAAAAAGAGCGATTTTCCTCCCCGCCCCGGAACGGGTAGCCCGTTCGGAGGATGGCCGGGGCAACGGTTCAGGACGCGCTGAATGAAGGAGAGATGAAAAGTCAAAGGATAGAACATTTTCTTTTTTTGCTTTTTAAAGGAATAAAATATTGAAAGTCA
>JADGAQ010000338.1 GCA_015231925.1 Magnetococcales bacterium | reverse complement strand
GAAGCGATTTCTCATGAGATTCAACCGTGCCGGGCAGGAATTGCGTTAAATCGGGAACCATAACCGATTTGATTTGCCTCTTACAAGACAAACCGTGCAATCCGCGCAGGATATCGCCTTCTCACTGCCCTGCTAGGTGGGAGAAGTCGATGACGGCATGCTCCGGGATGGGCTCGGGATTCGGCAGAGCGGACAGCCCCAGTAGAGCGCATTCAGCCTTGGTAATGCCCATCACACCAACGGA
The DNA here is from genome assembly GCA_015231925.1 of Magnetococcales bacterium. NCBI lineage: Bacteria > Pseudomonadati > Pseudomonadota > Magnetococcia > Magnetococcales > Magnetococcales bacterium. The sequence continues at coordinate 2,266 of JADGAQ010000338.1, read as the reverse complement.
GAAGAGGTTGAGTTGTCGGATGTAATGCTCCCAGGCGGGTTTCGGTTCGATCAGGTTGCCATCATAACGCGGTATAGCCGCAATCAACACCGCAAGGAAAAAATCCCAGGGCGTCGCCCTGGAGAAAGTCGGGGGGATAATCCCCCCGAACTCCCATTTACCTGAACAGATACCTTGAAAATAGGCATACCATCCCCGGTTTTAGCCCCCGATTTCACGATTTGTCTATGAAGTACCCGCAATCGTGCCAGAGGGGATCAGCGCCGATCCAGAGTCTGGGCCAACTTCAGCAGGTTGAGGAACTCCTGACGGTAACCGCCGGGATCCTCTCCCTTGGACTTATTGCCCAAATCCATGATCTTGTCGTAACTGAAATCCCCCAGATAGGTGCTATTCTGAAGCTTCTGCCCCGCAGCGGCCACCGCAGCGGCAAAACGGAAATCCGACGGGGTTTTTTTCAAAGAGATGAACCGCGCCTCATCGTTGATGGGCTGTTCGATGAGCTTGCTGCTCTGCTCTCCGGGAAGCTTGTAGCGAATTTTGAGAAAGGCGTACTCATCCCCAGGGAGAGGGGCAGTGGACTCTTTTTTTGCCTTGGCGTGAGATTTGGCGTAGCGCAGGGCATCGTTTTGCCGAGCGGGGCTGCCCACCATGGTCAATTCGTAAAGCGCGGTGACGGTGTGTCCGCTGCCCAAATCCCCGGCATCAACTTTGTCGTTCTTGAAGTCCTCCCGCGCCAGCATGCGAGTTTCGTAGCCGATAAGCCGGTATTCCGCCACCCTCTCGGGATTGAACTCCACTTGGATTTTCACGTCGTTGGCAATGGGGAAGAGGTTGGCGCTCAACTTGTCCACCAGAACCCGGCGGGCCTCACTCATGGAGTCGATATAGGCGGCCACCCCGTTACCGTGTTGGGCCAGGGCCTGCATCATGGTGTCGTTATAATTCATCTCCCCCACGCCCAACACCGAAAGGAAGATACCGGTCTTGCGTTTGGTGACGATAAAGTCCCTGAGAACATCCACAGAGGTGATGCCCACGTTGAAATCGCCGTCGGTGGCCAGGATCACCCGATTGATGGCCTTGGGATCAAAGTGCTTTTCCGCCATCTCGTAGGCCACCTTGAGTCCCGCGCCGCCGGACGTGCTTCCCCCGGCCTGGAGACTTTCGATGGCGGCCAGGATGAACTCTTTTTCCGAGACCGGAGTGGGCGGCAGCACCACACCCACGTTACTGGCGTAAACGACGATGGCCACACGGTCCTCGGGACGAAGTTGCTCGACCATCATGGCGAAGGCTCTTTTGAGCAGAGGAAGCCGGTTCTGGTGCGCCATGGAGCCGGAGATGTCCACCAGTAGCACCAGATTGGCGGAAGGACGCTCCTTCGGTGGCGTGGAATAACCCTTGATCCCCACAAGCATCAGCTGCTTTTGCTCGTTCCAGGGGGCGGGGAACAGCGCCACCGTTGGCTTGAACGGTGGATCGGCGCCGGCAGGAGTTTGATAGTTGTAATCAAAGTAGTTGACCAACTCCTCCACCCGCACGGCATCGGCGGCGGGAAAACGGCCCTCATTGAGCAGCTTGCGACCAAAAGCGTAAGAGGAGGTATCCACATCGGCGGAAAAGGTGGAGACCGGCTCCTGTTCCACCACTTTCACCGGGTTGGGGATTGCTTTGGGAAATCGCTCCCGGTTTTGCGATATAAGCATTGCTGGGGGAGGCGATGAGGATATTGCTGGGGGAGGCGATGAATATACAGCATCATGGGGAATACCAACGCCTGCGGAGCATGCCGCTACCACCAAACTCAAGGCCAACAGCAAAGGTGCCGCCAGGGGAAAACTCGACAACATGGGCCCAGGTATTGGCATGCAGGTTCTCCTGAAATCAAGCTGTTAAAAATAGTAAGCGGTAATGAAGGTTACATTCATACCCCATATTTTAGCAAGGATTTTCAGGTGATTCGGATGCCTAACGTCTTATTCCATAGTGTATGCCAAAGATGGATAGCCGCCCCGGCGATCCCCTCGGTGAAAAGTCGGGCAAGGATCAGGGCGCACCTACTGTGATCCTGTCCTCGAAAAGTCTGATTATACAACAGGTTGGGAGTAGTCTTTTCTCCCCTATGCCTCGGCCAGTGAGAAGGACGGGATCATTTGAACAGTCCAGCCAAATCCAGCCCAACCACTCCCCCTGCTCGTGATGGGCTACCAAGGCAACTCTCCCGTTGACTTTTCGGTCAAAGAACCGCAAGGTGCGGGGTTTC
>JADGAQ010000337.1 GCA_015231925.1 Magnetococcales bacterium | reverse complement strand
CTGCTATAAATGGGAATATGATAAGATAAAATTTCTAAATGTCAACACGCCCTAGCCCTGTGCGCCGTGAAAAGGCGTGTTTCTTCAGCGGGTGAGATTCCCGCTAGAAAACTGTAGTTAAGGCTGGTATCAGCTGAAGCCTTTGGCACTCACACCAGTGCCGCCACCCCGAACCGTCGCGTCTGCTCCTCCCAGCTGAAGGGGATGGTGTCTCGCAGGCTCCGCAGGCTGATGGTGTCGGGGTAGTCACCGGCCAAGATTTTCTCCACAATGGCGGGGGCCAGTGAGTTGAGCCGCAGGATGCGGGCCAGATAGGACGGATCCAATTTTTCTTGTTCTGCGAGATCCTTGATGGTGGCGACTTCGCGGGATTCGAGCATGGACTGCCAGCGACGCGCCTTGAGCAGGGCGCGCACGATTGGATCGTCTGGCATGGCGGGAGTCGGAGCGATACCCGGTTCGGCGGTGTATCCGTCCGGGGAGATGATTACCTTGCGCCCGCCGCGCCGCCGGAGCTGCATGGGGATGTGAATGTGGAGGATGGTTCCGTCATCGGAGAGGCAGGCTGTCATCTCATGCTCCTTTTTGCGTGAGTTCGCCAACGAGGGCACCGAGGCCGGCCACCCTCAATTGCAGATCGATGCCACTGGCGCTGACTACAACCTTGTTCACCAGGAGATGCAGCAGCCGGTTCTGCTCCAGGGGGAAGAGTTCCTCCCAAACCGGATCGAGGCTGGTGAGAAGCTCGATGATCTCCCGTTCGCCCATTGCAGGATCAGCCTTGCGCACTTGTCGAATGGCTCTGGCCACTACCTGCGGTGACTTGAGAAGGCTTCTCACCTGGTTCAGCACCAACCGCTCCAGTTCCGCCGCCGGGACGCTTGGCAGAAGGCATTGATCATGACTGGTGCGAGCGGCGTTGAGGCAGATATAATAGCGGTACTGAACTTGGCCGCTTTTCCGGGAGTGGGTAGGCTTCATAGTCATGTTGCAATGGCCGCAGCGAACCAGGCTCTTCAGGGGAAAGGGTGTCTGGCCACGGGGCAGGGAGGATTTGGGCCGGTTGTTTTCCTGGATGAGGCCATGCACCCTGTCCCAGAGATCCCTGGGAACGATGGGCTGGTGTTTGCCGGGGTAGGAAACCTCTCGATAGACTACCTCGCCGATGTAAACGGGGTTTTTGAGGATGCGGTAGAGGGCAACCTTGTGGAAAGGGCGGCCTTTGCGCATGACTCCTTCGGTGGTAGTCCAGGATTTGTTGCAGATGCCAGCCTCTCGTAGATCTTTGATAACCTGAGTGGGTGAGGCGGTTTCAGCGAAGCGGCGGAAGATGTGGCGCACCTGCTCGGCTTCCATGGCGTTCACCACCAGCTCCCGGTTGCGAACGTCGTAGCCCAGCGGAGGATGTCCGCCCATCCAGATGCCTTTTTGGCGGGATGCAGCGTATTTGTCGCGGATACGGTCGGCTGTGGTTTCTCTTTCGAATTGCGCAAACGAAAGTAATATATTGAGCGTCAAGCGCCCCATGGATGTCGTTGTGTTGAACGATTGAGTGACGCTGACAAAAGTGACACTGCGCCGCTCGAAGGCTTCCATCAGGCGGGTGAAGTCTGCCAGGGAGCGGGAGAGCCTGTCCAGCTTGTAGGCTACGACGCAGTCTATCTTTCCGGCCTCGATGTCGGTGAGGAGGCGCTGCAGGGCGGGGCGGTTGACTGTGCCGCCGGAAAAGGCTGGATCGTCGTAATAGTCAGGCACCGGAATCCAGCCTTCGGCCTTTTGACTGGTGATATAGGCGAGGCAGGCTTCCCGCTGCGAGTCCAGTGAGTTGAATTCTTGATCCAATCCCTCGTCGGTGGATTTGCGGGTGTAGATGGCGCAGCGCACTTTTGGGGTGATGATGGCGGTTCTATTCATGCCTTGCCTACCTTCCGCAGGCCGAAGAAGAGTGGCCCCGACCAGTGGGTGCCGGTGATGGCTTTGGCCACTGCGGAGAGGCTTTTGAATTTCCGGCCCTGATATTCGTAGCCTTGATCCAGCACGCTGACGACATGCTCCACCCCTTGCCACTCCCGGATCAGGCGAGCGCCGGGGGAGGGGGCTACGCCTTCTTTTTTAGGAGGAGTTTTTGGGGATGCCGGTTTTCCGCGCCCCAGTCCGTCCAGGATGGTTGTTGCCGCCTGCGACAGTCCCCCGTGGGCCAGTTCTTGGACTCGGTAGGCCAGGCGACGCACCATGTAGTCCTTACCAGCCAGGGGCGGATCGGTTTGAAACAGCTTTCGCCATACCTGATTCAGTTCCAGGGTAGATTTTCTCTGCAGTTCGGCAATTTCGGCAATAATGCTCATGGTATCGTTCTCCTTTCTCTTGCGTTGCGAACGCTGACATGAGGGCTCGTTTGGTTGCCGTTATCCAGTAGAAAACTCTCTTCTTTTGCAGGTTGTTGCGCTTTTTTGAGGCGTAAACGGAGAATGCCGGAGGCCAGGATTTCGGCGATTTCGTCCAGGCGTTGGTCGG
>JADGAQ010000336.1 GCA_015231925.1 Magnetococcales bacterium | reverse complement strand
TTGATCGCCGCGCCTTCGGCGCCGGTGGCGCGGTATTCAACTGCCCGCGATCACGGGTCAACGGCTCCCACCGCTCGCGAAACCGATAAGCCATGGCCCCACCACTCTCCTCACCCCCCTTGAGCAACAGGAAAAAACGAATGCCGTAATAGAGATGCCAGAAAAACTCCCCGGAACGCAAACCCCGCCAAATGCTGCGCAAAATATAGGCCGGATTTTTGTAGTAACACTCCATGTAGGCCAGACGATAGTAACGGGTGATGCACTCCCAGGAGAGGGTCGGGTGGTCGAAGAGGGCGTTGGCCTCATTGTAAACATTGTACTGATCCCAGTCGAAGGTCTTCATACGACCCGCCTGGTAGAGGGCGTGAAACATGGGGGTGCCCGGAAAGGGCACGGTGATGCCGAATTTCATCACATCCACCCGGCTTTGCCGGGCGTAACGAATGGTGTCGAGCATGGTCTCTTCGGTGTCGGCGGAGAGGCCGAGCAGATACATGCCCCAGGTCTCCAGACCCGCCTTGCGAGCCAGCTCCACGGCGCGCAACCCCTCCTCCAGGGTGGCTTTGCCGCCCTTGCCGAAGGAGCGCAACACCTCGTTGTTGCCGCTTTCGAAGCCGAAATGAACCCGGTAGCAGCCGGCCCGTTTCATGGCCTCGAACAGCTCCCGATCGGCGCTCTCCACCCGGATGCCGTTGCTGCAGGTCCAGGCGATGGGCAGGTTGCGGGCGATGATGGCTTCGCAAACCTGCACCGCCCATTTGTTGTCGCTGGTGAAGATGTCGTCGGCCAGATGAAACTCCCGATAGCCGAGTTCATACAGATAGGCCACCTCCTCGGCGCAACGTTGCGGGGACTTCTTGCGATAGCCCAGCCCCATGGTCGACTTGCTGCCGCAGAAGTCGCATTTGAAGATGCAGCCACGGGAGAACTCCGCCGTGATCAACGGCGCATGGCGGGCCATGATCTTGGAGATGCGGTGGCGGTACTCCTCGATGGGATAGAGATCCCAGGCGGGCATGGCCAGTTCGTCCAGATACTCCACCAGCTCCCGATCGGGATTGCGCACCGCCCGGTTGTCGGCGTCGCGCCAGCAGATGCCGTCGATGGCGGCGGCTTCGCGGCCATCGAGAATCTCCACCAGGGTGCGATCCCCCTCGCCGACCACCACCAGATCGAGGGCCGACTCCAGCAGGGTTTCCACCGGCATCGCGGAGGCATGCACCCCGCCGCCGATGACCCGGATGTCGGGGGAGATCTCTTTGACCAGAAAGGAGATATCCCGCATCTGGTTGACCAGGGGCGTGGTGGCGGTGATGCCCACCACATCCGGCGCGGCGCGGCGGATTTCCGCTTCCAGGGCTTCGGGATCATAAGGCCGGTAGGAGAGGTCGATGATTTGGGCTTCGTGCCCGGCCTTTCGGGCCGCCCCCGCCAATACCGCCAGACTCAGCACCGGATAGACGGGATTGGCGATGCCCGCCTGATTCGAGCCGTAGACCTGGAAGTAGGAGGGGTTGATCAACAGGATCTTGGCCATGGTCGTTTCGTCCTGTCGTCATTCGATGGTGAAGGTCAGGGTCGCTCCCCGTGAGGGCGGGGCGAGCAGGGTCAGCAGCAGGGCCAGAGGCAGCAACCCGGCGGCGAGCAGCAGAACGCCGAGACGGGCGACGGGGGTGCTGCGGTTTTTTTTCAGGTGGCGATGCACCAGATTGACCGATCGGCTGAGAAATCCGGCCAGGGAGTCGACCCAGCCGAAGAGTTCGTATTCCAGGTTGCGACCGGGGAGAAGGCGCACCGGCCACTGATTGGGAAGGGTTTCGGCCAGATGCCGGTCCCAGTACCAGAGGTGGCGGCCGTAATCGAGAAAGCTGGAATAGAGACCGAAGAGGCGCGTCTGCCAGCCGCCGTGGTTGGGGATGCTGATCAGCAGTGCGCCTTGCGGGGTCAGGCGTTCCCTCAATTGGTGCAGCAGGCGTAGCGGCTGTTCAACGTGTTCCAGCACGTGCCAGAGGCAGATGATGTCGAAGCGGTCGAGCGGCAGGTCGTCGAGGGAAGGGGCTACGGCGAGACCGCGTGACCGGGCGTTGTCGCGACGTGCTGTTTCCGGCTCCACGCCGTGCAGGTGGTGGTATCCCTGGGAGTGCAGGAAGGCCAGGAACTGACCGTCGCCGCAACCGACATCCAGAATGGCGGCTTCCCGGTTGCGCAGCGGGGGATGGTGGCGGCAGAGCCAGTGCAGTCGCCAGCGAAACAGCAGGGTCATGAGGGGGGAGACGGGGCCGGGGAGGTCGCTTTCGACGTTGTGGCGTTGTTGTTGTTGAGGGGGCAGGCGCAGGGCGGTGCAATCGGGGCAGCGCAGGAAGGCGAGCCCGATGTCCCCGCAGGTTGCGAGGGCCAGGGGTGTGTCGGATGCGGACAGTTGACAGGCGGGACAGGGCATTGTCTTGGTCAACTCATGCCGGGTGAGGGGGTTGGTTAACCCATTGACGGGTCAAGATAACATCAATCCGGGGGCAAGCCAATCCGAAAACAGGGG
>JADGAQ010000335.1 GCA_015231925.1 Magnetococcales bacterium | reverse complement strand
ACATATCGCGCCCCATCCTCTTCCGTGCCCAACTGTCGCAACTGGCTCACCGGATCGTGCAATATCTTGTTTACCAGCAATCGCGCCAGATTTTCCACCCGCTTGCGATCGGCCTCTCCCAGATTGGGCCAGTTCTGCAAGGTACGGCTCACTTCCTGATCCCGCAACGTTTCCAGGCGATGCCGCAAGGCCACGATGGTGGGCACCACTTCCAGCGACTCCAGCCACTGGCGGAAGGCGTCGCACTCCTCGCCCACGATGACTTCCGCCTGGGTGGCGGCAATGGCGCGATCTTTCCGGTTCTCCTCGGTCAACCGGCTGAGATCGTCGATATCGTACAGAAAAGCCGAATCCAGCTTGGCGATATCGGGATCGAGATCCCGTGGCACGGCGATATCGATGAAGAACATGGGGCGCTGCCGACGCTGTTTCAAGGCGGCGCGAGCCATGGGGGCCGTCAGCATGTAGGTACTGCTGCCGGTCGAGGAGAGGATGATATCCGCTCGGGGCAGCCATTCGGTCAGGGCTTCCAGAGGAAAGGCCCGACCGTTGAAGGTGTGGGCCAGGCTTTCCGCCCGGGCCAGGGTACGGTTGGTGACCAGAATTTCCCGAATGCCGTTGCTGACCAGATGTCGCGCGGCCAGTTCGCACATCTCTCCGGCGCCGATGAGCAGGCAGGAGTGGCCGTCGAGACGACCGAAGATCTGTTTGGCCAGCACCACGGCGGTGGAGGCGATGGAGACGGCGTTTTCGGCGATGGTGGTTTCGGTACGAACCCGTTTGGCCACCCGGAAGGCGTGGTGGAAGAACCGGTTGAGCAGCAATCCGGAGGTACCCGCCATGACGGCCTGACGGTAGCTCTCCTTCATCTGTCCCAGAATCTGGGCTTCGCCCACCACCATGGAATCGAGGCTGGAGGCCACCCGCAGGCCGTGGCGCACGGCCTCCTGCTCCAGATGGCGATAGAGATGGGGGACGATTTCGCCGGGTTCCACGCCGCGTCGTCCGGCCAGCCAGCGCACCACGTTGCCGATTCCGCCCTCGATTTGCCGGCTGCAGAAGTAGATCTCCACCCGGTTGCAGGTGGACAGGATCAATCCTTCCGAAATCCCTTCCATCGTGACCAGATTTTGTAGGTCCTGGGTGAGGGTTTCCGGGGGAAAGGCCAGTTTTTCCCGCAGGGCCACCGGGGCGCTCTTGTGGCTGATGCCGATGACGCCGAGCTTCATGAAGCCATCCCCGAATGGGGCAGAAGGTCACACGAGTCAGAAAACCTCCCATTAAAGCCCTGATTGCCTCTGGGATGCAAGGCGGATGAAGAGGTGGGGAGGGGAAGATGGAGGGGAAGAGGGAAGGGAAGAGGGAAGGGGGAGGGGAAGAGGTTGCTTTCGGGAAAACGGGGGTCCGGGGGGGCGAGCCCCCTCGGCGGGGTTCGGGGCAGCGCCCCGAGGTTCTATCCGTTGACGTGGCCGTAAGCGGTCCGCTGCACAAAATGGCCTACACGGTAGCCCCATTCCCCGCACGGACTCGATTGAACGCAGCGGACCGCGGGGGGGCAAGGGGGGGCCTCATCCCCCCATCCGTTGACGTGGCCTTTCAGCCGTTGCCTTTCAGCCGTTGCCTTTCAGTCGTTGCCTTTCAGCCGTTGCCTCATCCGGGGGCAGGCTTCCGGGGATATACCGGATTCGGGTTTGCTGGCGCGTTCAAGGATGGGGGGATGAGGCCCCCCCTTGCCCCCCCGCGGTCCGCTGCGAAACAGTCAGTCGGTGCGGGTGAAGGGCTTTCGCGCTTTTATAGGGGGCAGCGGACCGCTTACGGCCACGTCAACGGACACACCTTGGGGCTTCGCCCCAAACCCCACCGAGGGGGCTCGCCCCCCCGGACCCCCGTTTACTCTACGGACCGCTTACCTCGCTCCCCCCCCCGTTCACTCCGTCAACCCCTGTCCGGCGGGAAACAGCACCACGGGAGCCGTGGTCAACAGCCCGTAGGGTACCAGACGCTGCTCGCCACCCTCACTCCGCAACATCACCCCCTCCAGCCCCGATGCCAGCAACTCCCCCTCCACACCCGCCACCACCACCCGTTGCCCAACCCGCCACCCCGGCGCCGCCGCCAAAACCACCGCCTGCAACCACTGCTGCCAAAGCCGCCACCCCGCAATTCCCGCCACCACCAGCCCCAACCAGGGCAATACCGCCATCCACCCCGGATGAAAACCCCACACCAACAACAACACCGGCAACACCACCAACACAACACCCGTCCGAACCACGCCCGCCAAACGCTGCCGACTGTTCCCCAACAGGAACAGCGGCGGCAGACGCCGCATGACCAAATCGAAAACCCACCGCCCCACCAACAGAGCCAACAACAGCGCCAAGCCCCCCGACAGCAAATCCCGTCCGCTCCAGATCCACCAGTCGGGTCGAATCAGCCAACGACGGGCCAACAGAGCGTTCACGGCCTCTTGCACCCCCCCCCCCGCTTCCGCCCCCCGAATCAAGCCCCCCCAAACCCCCCCCCCCCGGAAAACCCGCCC
>JADGAQ010000334.1 GCA_015231925.1 Magnetococcales bacterium | reverse complement strand
CGCCACGGTGGGTGTCGTGCCCCCCGCCAACGCTCCCCCCGCCAATCCGGCCCTGAAGGTTCAACCCCGCCCGGAAACAGCCTCCGCCCCCGGCGAAGCCGCCCCGCGCCCCGCCGCCCCGCGCGGCCCGACACAAAACGACCTGCTGATCCGGGCACGGGAAGCCTTTCGCAACGGCAATCCGGCGGGCGCCTCCGAGATCTATCGCACCCTTCTCAAAACCGAACCCCGCAACCACGCCGCCCTCTCCGGACTGGCCTCCCTGGCTATCCGCCGCAACGACAAGGAAGAGGCCAAGGAGTTGTACCGCCGCATTCTGCGGGAGGATCCCCACGACTCCATGGCCATCGCCGGATTGTCGAGCCTGGTCGGTTTCCCCGACACCCAGCAGGCCGAAAGCCGCCTGAAACAACTGGTGCGCGACAATCCCGAAGCGGCTCATCTGCACTTCGCCCTGGGTAACGTCTACGTGGAGCAGAAAAACTGGCGGGAGGCCGTGGACGCCTTCTTCAACGCTCATCGCCTCGACGGGGACAACGCCGATATCGCCTTCAACCTGGCCGTGAGCCTCGATCGCCTGGGACAAAAACGCCCGGCCCTCGACTTCTATCGCAAGGCCCTGCTCACCGCCGGTCGCTCCGGAAACATCGGCTTCGACCCCCAGGCCGTGCAACGCCGTATCGACCTCCTCGATCCGGGTCGCTGATCATGGCGACCACGGTCAAAGAACGCCGCCGCATCGGCGATATCCTGCTCGAAAGCGGCGCCCTCGACGAAGACCAGCTCGGCATCGCCCTCAAGGAACAGAAAAAAAGCGGCCAGCAACTGGGACGCCTCGTCGTCAAACTGGGCTTCGTGCCCGACTACGTGATGCGCAATCTGCTGGGACGAGCCCTCGACAAACCGGTCATCGACCTGAGGGAAACCGCGCCCGATGCCAAAGCCCTCTCCCTGATGAGCAAAAAACTGGTGGATCACTACCAGGTGATCCCCGTCTTCTGGGACGAAACCGCTCTGATCCTCACCCTGGCCATGTCCGATCCCCAGGATGTGGCCGCCATCGACAAGATCCAGGCCAACATCCAGCCCGGCATCCGCATCGAAACCCTGCTGGCCACCGAAGCCGACATCGCCCAGGCCATCCAGAAATACTACGGGGTGCAACTCTCCCTGGAAGGCACCATCCGGGAACTGGAGACCGGCGACGTCGATCTGACCAATCTGCCCGCCCTGCAAAGCGGACCCATCAGCCACCCCATGGTGCGTCTGGTGGACATGCTGCTGGCCGACGCCGTCTATCGGGAAGCCTCGGACATCCATATCGAGCCCGAACTCGGCTTTCTGCGCATTCGTTACCGCATCGACGGCGTGCTTATCGACGTGCGCAATCTGCATCGGGACTATCTGTCGGGCATGGTGGTGCGCATCAAGGTCATGTCGGGCATGAACATCGCCGAAACCCGCGCTCCCCAGGACGGGCGCTTCTCCCTCAACATCGCCAGCCGCAGCATCGACTTCCGCGTCTCCAGCCAGCCGGTCAGCCACGGCGAAAACGTGGTATTGCGTATTCTGGACCGCAGCAAAGGCATCATGCGCCTGGAAGAGATGGGGCTCTCGCGGGAGACCTTCCTCACCCTCAAGATGATGATGTCCCGCCCGGAAGGGGTCATTCTGGTCACCGGCCCCACCGGCAGCGGCAAAACCACCACCCTCTATTCGATGTTGAACTACCTCAACACCGAATCGGTGAACATCATGACCCTGGAGGATCCCGTCGAATACCCCATGCCCATGGTGCGTCAGACGGCCGTCAACCCCAGCGCCAACCTCGACTTCGCCAACGGGGTGCGCTCCCTGCTGCGGCAGGATCCGGACATCATTCTGGTCGGCGAAATCCGCGACAAGGATACGGCCCAGATGGCCTTGCGCGCCGCCATGACCGGTCATCAGGTCTACAGCACCCTGCACACCAACTCGGCGCTGGGCATCTTTCCCCGCTTGCTCGATATCGGGGTCAGTCCGGAGATTCTCTCCGGCAACATCATCGGCATTCTCGGACAGCGTCTGGTGCGCAAGCTCTGCCACGCCTGCCGTATCTCCGACACCCCCTCCTCCCTGGAAAAACGCATTCTGGGGCTCTCGCCCGACGACCCCCACCCCATCTTCCGGGCCCGGGGCTGCGCCAAATGCAACGGCTTCGGTTATCGGGGCCGCGTCACCCTGATGGAGGCCTTGCGCATGGATGAGGATTTCGATGCCATCATCGAACGCGGCGCACCGAAAACCGGCATTTTGCAACTGGCCCGGCAAAAGGAGATGAAATTCATGCTGGATGACGGCATTCGGCAGGTTCTGAATGGAATCACCACCCTGGAGGAGGTCAGCCGGGTGCTGGATGTTTCGCGCAAGCTGGAAAAATAGTTATAGAATATACAGTCGGGTATTCTGGAGTTTCAGTCCGCGCCCCCGCGTGGGGGGGACCACCCACCTGACCGGCACCGATGGCACGGTGATGGAGTTTCAGTCCGCGCCCCCGCGTGGGGGGGGGACCAGGATAGATGGGGCTGGAAGGGAAAAT
>JADGAQ010000333.1 GCA_015231925.1 Magnetococcales bacterium | reverse complement strand
CCCCCCCGGACCCCCGTATACCCGAACAGATTCTGGCAAGGAGAATAATGCCATGATTCGTTTTGGCCGCCATTCCGGCCTGCTGCCCCTTTTCACCCTCCTGGCGCTTTTCGGGAGCGGTCCCGCCCTGGCGGGGGATCCGCCACCGTTGACCACCGCGCGCGTGCTGCTGGAAAGCGGACGCGCCCAGGAAGCCCTGGAAAAACTGCTGCCCTTCGAAACCAGCGAAAGCGGCGACCCCGAATTCGACCTCCTCCTGGGCTGGGCCTGGCTGGATACCGACCGCAAGGACCGCGCCGCCTTCGCCCTGGAACGGGTGCTGATGGTGGAAAAAGAGAATGCCCGCGCCCATCTGCTGACAGCCCGCCTGCTGGCCAAACGCAACGATCGCGCCCAGGCCCGCACCCATCTGGACCAGGCCAACACCCTTGCCCTCTCCCCCTCCCTGCAACGCGAGGTGGCCAAACTGCGCCTCGAACTCGACGAGGCGGAACGGGAAGCGAACAAACGCGCCGAACGCGCCTCCCGACGAGGCACCCGCTTCGCCGGAAACCTGCAAGCCAGCCTGGGATACGACACCAATGCCGCCTCCGGGCCGGCCATGGACATGATCCTGATCCCCTCCGTATCCAGCTCCCCCGTCTCCCTGGGCACCTCCTCCAAGGCGAACGACTGGGTAAACACCCTCTCCGGCACCGGCCTGTTCCAAACCCCCGTCGGCGAACACACCTACCTGACGGGAGGCGCCAATCTCAGCCAGGGACTCCAGTACCGCCGCGCCGATCTCCAGGAAACCTACACCACCGGCATGCTGGGCGTGGCCCACCAGATCGGCAGCGAAACCATCTCCCTGACCGGCCTCTCCCAGGCCTACTGGCTCGACGAAACCCTGACCCGCACCTACTGGGGCGCCATGTCCACCTGGCAGCACCCCCTCACCCAAAACAGTTACCTCAGCTCCTATCTGCAATACCTGAACTACACCTATCCGGGCTCCGCCAGCTACAATACCGAGCGGTTCGCCATCGGAACCAGCCATCATCTCGAAGCCCCCGATGCCTCCTGGAACGGCCACTACGGGGCCTACATCGGCCATGAAGCCGCCAAAAAAACCGCCTCCCTCTCCTCCGCCCACGACCTCTGGGGCTTCAATCTGGGCGGCAAATACCCCCTGGCGGACAAAGTCTCCCTGAACGGATCCGCAAGCTTCGAAAAACGCCTTTACGAAAGCGTCGATCCCTACTATTTCCAACCCCGCAAAGACCTGCAAAGCACCATCAACACCACCGTCGACTGGGAGTTCTCCCGTGACTGGCACCTGGTGCCGGGAGTCTACTTCGTGGATAACGACTCCAATCTGATGCTTTTCAAATATAATCGCACCCTGACGACCCTCACCCTGCGCTGGGATATCGACCCCTGACCAGGATTACGATCGGAGTAAGGACCATGACCACTGCCGGTTCGCTTTCACGGTATTTCATCGCCTTCCTGGCGCTGCTCTGGCTCGCCCCCGCCACGGCGGGAGCCGATCCCGCCCATGCCGCCAAAGTGCTGGTGGCGGCGGGCGAGGTTTCCGCCACCTCCAAAGGCAAACCCGATGCCCGCCCCCTGCAACGCGGCTCCCTGTTGTATCCGGGAGATACGGTCATCACCGGCAAGGGGCAAACCCAGCTCCAGTTCACCGATAACATGACCCTCTCCCTTCACGACGATACCCAGTTCGCCATCGACGACTACCAGTTCTCCCCCCAGGACCAGAAGTCCCAGAAGGCGGTCTTCAATCTGGTGGGCGGAGCCATGCACGCCCTCACCGGCCTGATCGGCAAACAGACCCCCAAGGAGTTCCAGGTGAACACCAAGGTGGGCGCGTTGGGCGTTCGCGGCACCGAGTTCTATTCAGTGATGGACAAGTCGCTGCACGTCACCGTGGCGGAAGGCATCGTCTCCCTGACCAACCAGGGGGGCAGCCTGGACATCCTGGCCGGACAGAGCGCCATCGCCAGCAGCTCGGCACTGGCTCCGCAAATCACCCCCCATCCCGTCAACATGGAACGCTTCCAACGCGGCGGCGGTCGTCCGGGCGGCGGTGGACAGGGCGGTTCCGGACAAGGCCCCGGCGGACAAGGCCCCGGCGGTGGACAAGGCCCCGGCGGTGGACAAGGCCCCGGTGGTGGACAAGGGGGCCCGGGTGGCGCGGGTGGCCCCGGCATGCAGCCCCCTCCCATGGGTATGCCGGGTATGACGGGCGCACCGGGGGTCGGCAGTGGTGGCCTGGGTGGCGGCGCGGGCGCTCCCCCTCCGCCCCTGGGACCGCAAAAACAGATGGATCAGCAGAAAGCCCTGCTGCCCCCACCTCCTCCCTGAAGTCGCTTCCTCACCCGTCCGGGGGGATTTCAGCAATCCCCCCGGCACGTTGCCGACGCCCCTCTGCGCAACCCGCCGAGGGACAGATAGGACAAATCCCGGTTTGCTATACAAATGGCGTGTGATATGTATGGAAAAGGCGATTTTCTATACATATCACCCCTGCGGAATGGTTCATGACGCCTCCCCTTCCCTCCCTCGACTATCCGGATCCGGAGCGTTTCAAGCCATACGGGGGTTCGGGGGGGATTATCCCCCCCCCGACGGGTCCAGGGCAGCGCCCTGGGACTCCTCCTTTCGCTGTTGACA
>JADGAQ010000332.1 GCA_015231925.1 Magnetococcales bacterium | reverse complement strand
CACCCCCGCACGGGCGTTTTCAGCCCGGCGGGCGGGGGTCTCCCCCCCCCCCAGTTCCGCCAGTTGTTTTTCCAAAGGCTGCCATATCCGGCCCACCTCCCGCAACAGCTCCACCACCTCCCCCGAGGGCGGGGCCATGGGCACGGGACGCGACTCCCGCCGATTCAGGCTGCCCGGCGCCGCTCCCCCCTGTTGCAACGCCTTCAACGTCTCCCCGAAGGCCCAAACCGAGCCCTGCAAGGTCTCCCGGCTCTCCGCCGTGGCCTCCCCGGCGTGAATCAATATCTCCTTGGCCATTTTTTGACTGAGCATGCGCTGCCGCCCTGCCAGATTAATCGTTTCGCCGTCAAGCTTTTAGGTATTCGTAGCAAACAGAACAAGACTTAATATCACCGGCAACGCAGCCACCAATACCCCATTGGTCAGCATCAAGATCCGTTTGATGTTCATCGGTTCTGAATCCTCACGAACGCACCTTAAAAAAAGGTTGCATCCAACCGTCGATAGGATGTATCCCTAGAGGGAATATAAAAATGAGCCGGTGCAGGAAGTCTGATACCATCCACCATGCGGCCTTTGTCCGCAAGAGAAAACTATCTAAAAACCATGAACTCGTTTTCGACATCCGGGCCCAAAGCCGATGAAACCATTCCCGGGGGGGAAGAATCGGAGTATCTGAGCACGACCGAGGCCGCACGACTGTTGCGGGTTTCCCTGCCAACCATTCACCATTGGGCCCAGCGCGGCGTGCTACGCTCCTGGAAAACCCCCGGAGGGCAACGTCGCATTGCCAGCGCCTCCGTGGATGCCCTGTTGCGCCAACAGCGTCGCGAACTGACTCCGGTCAGTACCGCCGGTTTCTCCATTCTGCTGGTGGAGGACGATCAGGACCAGGTGGCTTTGTTCCGACAGAAGACCAGCCAGTGGCGGATTTCGCTGGAGCTGCTGGTGGCGGGAAACGGCTTTGACGGCCTGATCCTGGCGGAACGCCACAAACCCGATCTGCTGGTGGTCGACCTGCTCATGCCGGGCATGGATGGTTTTCGCATGATCCGGGAGCTGCGGGACGAACCCATCCTCTCCCGCATGCGGGTGGTGGTGGTCACCTCCCTTTCCCAGGAGGAGATCGACCAGCAGGGCGGCCTGCCCGCCTCCGTGCCGGTCTTCCGCAAGCCGCTCTCCTTTCCCAAACTGAAAGGGGTCATCGAATCGGCCATGGCGGAGCGCGCCCTGGCGGTGTGAGGCGGTACGGACACGACGCATGGAAACAGGGGCAACGTCCAGCGGGGCGTTGCTCCTCTTTTCAAAACCCTTGCCGCCAACCGCACCCCCCGAACCGGACGCCGATGAACTCCCCAGACACACCCGATACCGGTGAGATGCTGCTCTACCGCACCGAAGACGGACAGACCCGGGTGGAGTGCCGTTTTGCCGACAAATCCCTCTGGATGACCCAGTCCCTCATGGCGCAGCTCTTCCAAACCTCCCCACAAAATGTCACCCTCCACCTTCAGGCGCTTTACGAAGAAGGAGAGATCGAGAAGGGGGCAACGTGTAAGGATTACTTACACGTTCGCCAGGAAGGAGCGCGCACGGTTCGCCGCACCGTCAAACACTACAACCTGGACGCCATTCTGGCTGTAGGCTATCGGGTGCGTTCGGCCCGTGGCGTGCAGTTCCGCCGCTGGGCCACGGAACGTTTGCGGGAGTACCTCGTCAAGGGCTTCATCCTGGATGATCAGCGTCTGAAAAATCCACCGGTGGCCGGGTCCACCGTTCCGGACCACTTCGACGAACTGCTGGAGCGGATCCGGGATATCCGCGCCAGCGAACGCCGCATGTATCTTCGGGTGAAGGAGATTTTCACCCTGGCAGCGGACTACGCTCCCTCGGATCGGGAGACGACGGCCTTTTTTCAACATATGCAAAACAAACTGCACTTCGCCGTCACCGGAGCCACCGCTCCCGAGCTGATCGCCCGACGCGCCGACCACACTGCTTCCAACATGGGCCTCACCTCCTGGAAAGGAAGCGTGGTGCGCAAGGCGGATGTCTCCATCGCCAAGAACTATCTGAACCAGGATGAGATTGCCGAACTGAACCGCATCGTGGTTATGTGGCTGGACTTCGCAGAGGATCGGGCAAGACACCGCAAACAGGTCTTTCTCCAGGACTGGGAACGCCGATTGGATGAGTTCCTGCGTTTCAACGAACGGGCCGTTCTTTCCGATACCGGCACGATCAGTCGCAAGGCCGCCCAGGAACAGGCCGAAGCGGAATACGACGCCTTCGCCACGCGCCGCCGCGCCTTTTTGGAAGCCGAAAGCGAGAGGGAGGGGCTTCAGGAATTGCTTAACGCGAAGACCCTGACTGAACGACTCCCTCGTAGCGGCAAATAGTCTTCCGGACCCACATGCAAATTTACACGAAGTCGGCTTGACAGAGACAGGTCATTTGCCTGATTCTCTACCACGAGTTGTTTGTCGTTGTCTGGAGGATCCCAACAGGAAAGCCCTTTATGGAGGCACTCTCTCATGCCGCTCATTCCTATAGCGAAATTATTGGTTGACACAGAGAATTTCCGCTTCGGCTCCGCGAAAACCGGCTCGCAAAGAGAGGCGCTCAAAAAGATGTTATTCCATTTCTGTTTCATTCGTTCATTAATACGGGGGTCCGGGGGCGATTAT
>JADGAQ010000331.1 GCA_015231925.1 Magnetococcales bacterium | reverse complement strand
CCTGGAACAGCCGCCGCTCAATGCGCGCCTCCCGGCCCGCATCCAGCGCCGCGTCCGCCACCACCTTCTGAAACAGGGGAAACTCCACATGGGCGGAACAGGAAAAGGTGAACAAAACCCCTCCCGGTCGCAACAACCCCATGGCCAACCGGTTCAAATCCTTGTAACCCCGACACGCCCGGATCACCTGGGCCTTGTGCTCCGCAAACTTGGGCGGATCCAGGACAATCGTGTCGAAGCGCTCACCCGCCTCGCTCAATCGCCGCAGCAACTGGAACATATCCTCCTTGAGCAGGCTGACCCGTGAGGCATCAAGCTGATTTTCCGCCAGATTGGCCTCCGTCAGCCGCAGCGCCTCCGGGGAGGTGTCACAATGCAGCACCGACTCCGCACCACCCCGCAACGCCGCCACGGTAAACCCGCCGGTATAGCCGAATCCGTTCAACACCCGACCCAACGGCTGACTGCGACTCAACCAGCCGCGATTCTCCCGCTGGTCCAGATAAAATCCGGTCTTCTGCCCCTGCAACAGATCGACGCGATAACGCCGCCCCTCCTCCACGATAGCGACCGTGGCCGGTGGCGAAGCACCCGCCAGAAGCTCCTTGCGTTCGGGCAGCCCCTCCCGCTTGCGGGACTGGCCTTCCGATCGTTCCACCAAGCCCGCTCCGGGGAAATGGTCCCGCAGAATCTCGACCACCTTGGCGCGCCACGGCTCCATGCCGTGCCAAAGGAACTGGCAGACCAGATAATCCCCGTAAAGATCCACCACCAGGCCGGGCAGTCCGTCGTTTTCCCCGTGAACCAGGCGGCAGGCGTTGGTCTCCTCCCCGATCAGATGCAGATTGCGACGCACCGCCACCGCTTCCGCCAGACGGGAACGCAGCCACGATTCGTCGGGCAGACGCTCTTCCCGGAAACTGCAGATGCGCACCGGCAGGGAGGAGTCGGGGGAGAAGCCGCCCCAGCCGAGAAACGCGCCGCTGTGGCTTTCGACCCGCACCACCTGACCCGCCCGGGGGGAGCCTTCCGTGCGGGCGATGGCCTGGGAGAAGACCCAGGGATGTTTGCGCAGGAGGGACTTGTCCCGTCCGGCGAGTAGGATGATTCGGGGTATGGCCTTGCTGGCCGCGGTGGTCCTGCCGGATTGCATATTGATTTATCGATTCAGGAGAAGATGCTGCGCAAAATGTAGTAGATCACCGCCGCCAGAGCGCCCGCCAGGGGCAGGGTGGCCACCCAGGAGACCAGGATACCGCCGATGACCCGCAGATCGAGGGCGCCGATGCCCCGCGCCAGACCGACACCCATGACCGCGCCCACGGCGATGTGGGTGGTGGAGACCGGCATGCCGGTTTGAGAAGCCAAAGCCACGGTGGTGGCGGCGGCCATGGTGGCGGCGAAACCACGGGTGGGGGAGAGTTCGGTGATGCGCATGCCGATGGTCTCCATGACCCGGAAGCCCATGGTGGCCAGCCCCAGGATGATGCCCGCCCCGCCGAGGGCGAACACCCACCAGGCCAGGGGGGTGGTCTGGGTCACGGAACCGTTGGAGACCACGATGCTCCACACCGCCGCCAGGGGTCCGATGCCGTTGGAGACATCGTTGGAACCGTGGGCGAAGGCCAGGGCGCAGGCGGTGATGGGCATCAACGGAGAGAAGAGGCTTTCCACGCTGGCGAAGTGGAAACTGCCCTCGCCCTTATCCTCCAGACGCACCCGCGACAGGCTCATCTTGCCCACGAAGGCGGTGAGCAGCCCGACGCCGATGGCGGCCAGCAGAGAGGGGAAGAAGCCCAGATCAACCCCCAGATGGGGCAGACCGTTCCAGAAGGTCACCAGCGCCAGGATCCAGCCGACCAGAAAGATATAGGCGGGCCCCCAAAGCCGGGCTTTTTGCACCGGATTATCCTGGTTGAGGATGAGGTTGCGAATGGAGATGATCAGCAGAAAGCCGATAATGCCGCTGAGGATGGGCGACAGTATCCAGGAGAGCAGGATGGTGGAGACCATATCCCAGCGCAGGGCGTCCATGCCGAAGCCGAAAAGGGCGAAACCGACGATGGCGCCGACCACCGAATGGGTGGTGGAGACCGGCCAGCCTCGGGCGGAGGCCACCATCAGCCACATGGCTGCGGAAAAGAGGGCAGCCATCATGCCGTATACCAGCAACTCCGGATTGGCTTCGAAGGGGGCCGAAACCACCATCTCCTTGCGGATGGTCGAAGTGACCGAGCCACCGGCGAGCAGGGCCCCGGCGAACTCGAAGATGGCGGCGATCACGATGGCCTGCTTGACGGTGATGGCTCCGGAACCCACGGCGGTTCCCATGACGTTGGCCACGTCGTTGGCGCCGATGCCCCAGCACATGAACAGCCCGAAGACCGCAGCCAGTGCCACGAACAGATAGCCGTATTCGAGGATTACCTCCATGGTACACATCTCCACCGCCTGGTTGCCCAAACCGTTCCCCGCAGAGGGTCGCATGTTTCGGGCAAAATGCAAAGGTCCGACGAGGTGTTATTGATTAATACGGGGGTCCGGGGGCGATTATCGCCCCCGGCGGGGTTCGGGGCGGAGCCCTGAGGTGTTGACGTGGAGCGGTCCGCAGTCGCCAATGAAAGCGCAATAGCCGAGTTTTCCCGCCGTGCAAAGCCTTCCGTCAAAGGCACACCTCAACGTCAACGGATGGGGGGATGAGGCCCCCCCTTGCCCCCCCGCGGTCCGCAGCGGGTCGTC
>JADGAQ010000330.1 GCA_015231925.1 Magnetococcales bacterium | reverse complement strand
GTGCTCACCACCCTGGCCGCCTTTCTCCCCCTCATGCTGTTGCCGGGCATTCTCGGCAAGTTCATGAGGGTGATCCCCCTGGTGGTCTCCCTCTCCCTGATCATCAGCCTGGTCGAAGCCTTCTGGATGATGCCCGCCCACATGCTGGCGTTGCGACTCGACCTCACCCAAAAGGGCTCCCGCCTGCAACCCTGGCGGTTGCGCTTTTTGCGCAAGTTCCGCCACGCCTACGCCCGTTTGCTGCTGCGGGTGCTCTCCCGGCCCCGGCTTTACCTGGCCCTGTTCCTGATGCCGCTGGTCGCAGCCGTGGCCATCGTCGCCACCGGCGTGTTGCGCATGGACTTTTTCGCCGCCGATCCCTTTCCCGTGTTCTATCTCAATGTGGAGATGGCCAGCGGCACCGATCTCTCCCGCAGTCTGGCCACCACCCGCCAGGTGGAGGAGAGGGCGATGTCCGTCCTGCGGCCGGGGGAGTTGCGCGCCTCGGTGGCTTATGCGGGCCAGATGATGACGGATACCGAGCCCCTGTTCGGCAAAAAATATGGCCAGGTGATGTTCAGTCTGGAGCCGGATGAGGCCAAACGCCGGCCCGTGGAGGAGATCATCACCGCCATGCGTGAGGCGGTCAGCGGCATGCCCGGGCCGGAAAGGCTGCAGTTTCTCAAGCTCTCCGGCGGGCCGCCGGTGACCAAGCCCATCAGCATCAAGGTGCGGGGGGATGACTTCGACACCCTGCTGCCCGCGGCCAAGGCGCTGGAGGAGATCCTGGGACGCATGCCGGAGGTTCACGACATCGGCAACGACTTCGCCAACGGTCTGGGGGAGGTGACGTTGCGGTTGAACGACGACGCGGTGTTGCGGGCGGGGTTGCAGGCCGGTCAGGTGGTGCGCATGATCCGGCTGTTCGGCGATGGCGAGGTGGTGTCGGAATTCCAACACAATGGCGAAAAAATGGCGGTACGGGTCATGGGGAGCGACCGCCCCTTGCAGGGGGTGGATGACCTGTTGCGTCTGCCGGTGGCGGTGAACCGGGGGGAGTCCGTGCCCCTGTCCACCCTCACCCTTGCCGAGGTGCGGCGCAGTATGGAGATGATTCACCACTACAACTATCGCCGCACCATCACCGTGGAAGCGGAGTTGGACAAGTCACGGCTGGATATCGTGGCCGCCAACAACCGGGTGCGGCAGGCCTGGCAGGAGGTGCGTCACCAGTATCCCGAGGTTTCCCTGGATTTTTCCGGCATTCTTGACGATATCGAGGAGAGCATGGACCACATCACCACCCTGTTCATCTTTGGCGTGGGGTTGATGGCCATGATTCTTGGCGCCCAGTTCGTCAGTTACGGCCAGCCGCTGCTGATTCTCACCACCGTGCCCATTGCCTTCACCGGCGTGGTGTTCGGCTTGTTGCTGGCCGGCCATCCCTTGAGCCTTTACACCCTGTATGGGGTGGTGGCTCTTTCCGGCATTGCGGTGAACTCCTCCATCGTGCTGATTTCCGCGGCCAACGACCGCATGGCGGAAGGCATGGGGCCGGTGCCCGCAGCGATTTTCGCCGCCCGGCGGCGGCTGGTGCCCATCCTCATCACCACGCTGACCACCATGGCGGGCCTGATGTCCCTGGCCACCGGTCTGGCGGGCAGCTCGCTGATGTGGGGGCCGGTGGCCACGGCCATTGTCTGGGGCCTGGGTTTTTCCACCACCCTCACCCTGTTTTTGATGCCGTTGCTCTACATCACCTTTCGGCGACGTGCTTACTCCCGGGCCGAAGCCACCACACGCGGGGTATCGCCCCGATAGGCGAGCAGGGAGCGCTGGATGTTGGCGTAGAGGTCGCGGGTCCAGGGGATGGTGGCCATGGGGCGGATCTCTTCGTCCTCCCGCATGTCGTAGGGGGCGATGATCACCTTGGCGTTTTCGGCGCCGGTCAGCGCCGTCAGCACGAACAGCTCCTCGATGGCGCGGTTGCCCAGGGCGATGCAGCCGATGGAGCGGCTGTCGCCGTGGATGAAGATATCGCCACCCAGGTTGGAGCGCCGCTCCCGATCGGCCATCTGCCGGTCGAACTCATTGGGGTAGTTCAGTTTCATCGACAGGTGGTAGGCGCTGTCCGGAGTGAGATAGGTGATCCGGTAGACCCCTTCCGGGATCTGGCCATCGCCGGCCCGCTGTTTGGGGCCCAGGACGCCGCTGAAGGCGGTGAAGGGGTAGTTTTTGACCCGGCGCATGGCGCCCATCTCATCCCCGGCCCACAGCTCCATTTTTCTTTCTTTTTTCAGGGCGATCATCGCCAGACGGGAGGGCGGATAGCTGACCCCCGCCGCCTCGAAGTCCTCCTTCACCCGACGGCTCACGTCGTATTCGTAACGCTCCACCGTCCAGCGCACCTTGCTGTAATCCCAGCTTTTTTCCTTGAGGATATCCCCCACGGGGTCCACGCCACGGTGTTTGCGCTCCGCGCTTTTGCTGGCGGATTGCTCCAGCTTGACGGTGGTGGTTTCTTCACTCCAGGAGGGGGCGGTGACCTGCTCGGCGGTTTCCCAGGGCAGATGGATGGCCTTGCCGATGTTGAGCCTGGCGGTGGTCATGGTACAACCCTGCACCCCCATGGCCAATGCCAGCACACACAGCCACTTGCCCACCCGGAATTTGCCGTCTTGCGCCATGCCAGTTTCCCCGTTGTTTTTGTTTTTATTTTATTGCTCAAGGGCCGCTTCATATATTGGCCATCAACCGTTCCATT
>JADGAQ010000329.1 GCA_015231925.1 Magnetococcales bacterium | reverse complement strand
TTCCCAGGGGGAAGCGGGCAAGGTGGTGCTGGATGGGGAGATGGTCGGGATCACGCTGCTGGCGGACTCCTCCCTGGATACCGCATTCATGGCCTCCCTGGCTCTGGATGCGCAGTCTGCGGCGAACCTCCACGCCCTTTATCAGGGATGGATGGAGCGGATCGAGGCCCTTGCCGCCGCCCGCATCACCGGCCAGTTCATGCCTCCGGAGTCGCCGGAACAAACTTTGGCCCGCCGGGCCGCTCTCGATGAACACGCCCGGTTGGAACGGGAGATGGTCCGATTGCGGAGCCAGGCGGGCAAGGAGAAGCAGCTCAACCGCCGGGTGGAGTTGAATCTGGAGATCAAGCGGATCGAGTCGCAATTGTCTCTGCTGGTCCCCTCACTTTGAACAGGATTGTGTGATGAAAAAACTGACCCCCAACGACCCCGAAATGCAAAGTGCCGACCTGCTGGTGGAGAACGTCGAGCGGCTCAAGGCCCTGTTCCCGGAGGCCTTCACCGAGGGCAGGATCGACTTTGCGGTGCTCAAGGAGTTGCTGGGCGGCCATGTGGACGAGCGGGAGGAAAAGTACGGCATCAACTGGCATGGCAAGCGTCAGGCCCGCCGACTGGCCCTGACCCCCTCCACCGGCACTCTGCGCCCCTGCCCGGCGGAGAGCGTGGACTGGCAGACCACGCAAAACCTCATGATCGAGGGGGACAATCTGGAGGTGCTGAAGCTCTTGCAGAAGAGCTACGCGGGCAAGGTCAAGCTGATCTACATCGATCCGCCCTACAACACCGGCAAGGATTTCGTCTACCCGGACGACTACCGGGACAACCTCCGCAACTATTTGGAACTGACCGGGCAGGTGGATGGCGAGGGACGGCGGATGTCCAGCAATACCGAGGCCAGTGGGCGGTTCCATACCGATTGGTTGAATATGATGTATCCCCGGTTGCGGTTGGCGAGAAATCTATTGAGAGCTGATGGTGTCATCTTGGTCAGTATTGATGATGCAGAATTTTCCAATTTACGTCGGATGCTTGATGAAGTGTTTGGTGAAGAGAATTTTCTTGCTACGCTTGTATGGGATCGAAACCGCAAGAATGATGCGAAGTATTTTTCAGTAGGACACGAGTATATGGCTGTATATGCAAAGAACAAGGGAGTTCTGTCCGAAAATCAAATTATATTTCGTGGAGAGAAGGATGGCGTTGAGGACGTCAAGGCTGAATTTGATCGACTTAAACAATTACATGCTACCGATTGGACCGCCATTCGTGAGGGGTTGCTGGAGTTTTATAAAACGATATCAGATGAAGATCCAAGAGCACCGCTCAAACGGTTCACCAAGGTCGATGTAAAAGGGCCGTTTCGTGATGATGGAAATATTAACTGGCCCGGTGGTGATGGGCCAAGATACGAAGTTTTGC
Source organism: Magnetococcales bacterium (assembly GCA_015231925.1). Taxonomy (NCBI): domain Bacteria; kingdom Pseudomonadati; phylum Pseudomonadota; class Magnetococcia; order Magnetococcales; species Magnetococcales bacterium. The sequence continues at coordinate 1,328 of JADGAQ010000329.1, read as the reverse complement.
ATCCTGGCACCCAACTTCCTTGCAAACTGCCGATAAGTGGATGGCGGTATCCGACTCGGGAGCGATTCTGGGAAGAGGTAGCTACAGGTCGGATTGTTTTTGGACTAGACGAAACAACGGTTCCGCGCGTCCGTACTAATCTTTTTGAAAATACCGATCAGGTATTAGTCAGTGTGCATTACAGCTATGCTCAAACATCGGCGAATGAGTTCAATGCACTATTTGATGGAAAGCGTATTTTTGATAATCCTAAACCAGTTGGCGACCTGCGCAGGCTTACTGGTTATCTCACTGGGCCGGATGATTTGGTTTGTGATTTCTTCGCAGGGTCTGGCACAGAGGGGCATGCAGTAATAGCGCAGAATTCAGTCGATAGTGGAAACCGCCGTTATATCCTTGTCCAACTCCCAGAACCCCTTGACCCTTCCAACAAAGATCAGAAAACCGCCGCCGACTTTTGCGACAAACTCGGCAAACCTCGCACAATCGCGGAACTGACCAAGGAACGTCTTCGCCGTGCAGGAAAGAAAATCAGGGAAGAAAATCCTCTCTTCCATGGCGACACTGGTTTCCGCGTCTTCAAGCTGGACGCCAGCAATCTCAAGCCCTGGGATCCCAACCCCGCAGACCTGAACCGAACCCTGCTGGATCACGTCGATCACATCCTCCCGGATCGCTCCGAACAGGATCTCCTGTTCGAACTCCTGCTCAAGCTGGGGCTGGAACTGACCGTGCCCATGGAAACCCGGACCATCGCCCAAAAGGCGGTCCATGCCATCGGCGGGGGGGCGTTGCTGGTGTGTCTGGCGGAGAAAATTACCCGCAAGGAGGTGGAACCCCTGGCCCAGGGCCTCCTGGATTGGCGGCGGGAACTGGCCCCGGCGGTGTCCACCACCTTCGTCTTCCGGGACAGTGCCTTCGACGACGTGGCCAAGACCAATCTGGCCGCCATCCTGGAGCAAAACCTGCCCGCCAGCGAACTGGCCGGGATTCGCAGCCTGTGAGGGGGAGAATCGCTATGAATGGGGACACCTCTCAACCCACGGGTGAAATCCTGCTCTACGAAACCGAGGACGGTCGCACACGGGTGGAGTGCCGCTTTGTGGAGGAGACCCTATGGCTCTCCCAGGCGTTGATGGCCGACTTGTTTCAGAAAGATATCCGCACCATCAGCGAGCACTTGATGAACCTTTTCGAGGAGGGGGAATTGACCCCAGAGTCAACTATCCGGAAATTCCGGATAGTTCGTCGGGAGGGCGACCGGGAGGTGGCTCGCCTGATCGAGCATTACAATCTGGACGCCATTCTGGCCGTAGGCTATCGGGTGC
>JADGAQ010000328.1 GCA_015231925.1 Magnetococcales bacterium | reverse complement strand
TTTCAGGCGATTGACAAAGCGGCCTGATCGATGTTCCATGGGAGGAGCTTTTCGAAGTCCTCCAGGGTGGTGGCGGTGGGGAGTGCGGTGAAGATGTGGCGCAGGTAGGCGAAAGGTTCCAAGCCGTTGGCTTTGGCCGTTTCGATAATGCTGTAGAGGTTGGCGGAGGCTTTCACGCCACGCACGGAATCGGAGAACAGCCACCCTTTGCGACCGATGACAAAGGGCCGAATGGCATTCTCGACGCCATTGTTGTCGATCTCCAGGCGGCCGTCTTCCAGGTAACGGATCAATCGTGGCCACTGGCTGTTCAGGTAGCCCATGGCCACACCCAACGCAGTTTTGGGGGGCGCCGTTGGCAGGTTTTTGTCCAGCCATGTTTTCAACTCGTCCAGGATGGGACCAGCTCGTGCGTGTCGTACTTCGAAGCGTGTTTGGGGATCGGCTTTGGCTTCCCGGAGGTCCTTTTCCACGAGATAGAGTTTGCGGATCAAGGCCATGGCCTGCCCCGCCTTGCCGGGCTTGCCCTTGCCGTCACGTCCCATGGCCTTGATGGCTTCGTCGAACTTGCGGCGGGCATGAGCCCAGCACCCGACATGGATGATGTGCGGATCCGCCCCGACCGCCAGGTAGCCGTCGTAGCCATCGGTTTGCAAATAGCCTTGATATTCGGCCAGCAGATTTTTCGGGACGCTGCCGCTTCGGCTGGGGTCGTAATCGAAGAGGATGACGGTACCTTCGGCCGGGGTGCCCCGCTGCACCCACATGTAGGACCTGGTGGTTGCCTTTTTGCCCGGTTCGTTGAGAACCTGGACCGTGGTTTCATCCATCTGGATGACGCCATGGCTGAGCAGTTGGTCCCGCAACAGGTTGATCAGGGGTTGCACCAGGTTGCCCGCCTGGATCATCCAGTTGGCCAGGGTGCTGCGGGAGAGATCGATGCCGGCCCGGGTCAGGATATCACCCTGACGGTAGAGCGGCAGACCGTCGGCATATTTGGCAACCGCCACATGGGCCAGGAGTGCCGCCGTGGCCAGGGCCTTGGGGATGGGGCGTTTCGGGGCCGGAGCGGTTTTCACTCCCTGATGGCAATGGGGGCAACCGTATTTGATCCGGATATGCCGAATGACCCGGACCTGGGCGGGGATGATATCCAGTTGCTCGCTGATCTCCCGGCCGATTTCCGTCAGCAGGGATTCATCCAGATCACAAATCCGCTCGGACTCCGGCAATTCATGGACAATTTCCACCCGGGGCAGCCAGTCGGGCAAGGGTTTGCGGCCGCGTTTTTTGCGCTGGTGCCCGGCAACGGGAGTGGTTTCCTCCTTGTTTTCCCCTTCGCCTTCTTCTTCCACCTCATCGGGAGAGGATTCCTGGATCTGTTCCGCCTCGTCGAACAGTCCCAACAGGACGGGGAATCCCTTCATGGGATCGCCCTTTTCGCTGGAACGACCGAACAGCTTCGCCACCAGGATGTTGACCTTTTCCTGCCAATAGTGTACTCGCCCAACCAACGCCTCTTTCTCCTTCAGCAGATTCAAAACCATCTCCTGAAGGGCGTCGGTATCCTGGGGAAGATCAATTGTCGAGGTGTTGGTCGGTGCGTTCATGAGGTGAAATATAGCATAATATCATTGAAAATGCTATGAAATATTTGAATATTGCAGCATTTTATGCGGCTTCATGCTGGCGATGTCGTAGCCGTCCAGCAGCCAGTTGAGCTGCTGACCGGTAATCCTCGCCACCCCCTCGTCGGAGCGCTTCAGCCAATGGAAACGCTCCTCCTCCAGGCGTTTTTGCCAGAGGCAAAAGCCGTTGCGCTCCCAGTAAAGGATCTTGACCTTGTCACGTCGCCGATTGCGAAAGACAAACAGGCCAGCCGAGAAGGGATCCTGGTCCAGTAGCGTCTCCACCAGGGTGGCCAGACCGTTGATCCCTTTTCGGAAGTCCACCGGATCCAGGCAGAGGAACACATTTACCAGGTCATGGGACGGTCGCATCATGGCAGGGCAGAGGCCGCCCGCAACACGGTATGCAGCGCCTCCTCCCCCTGGACAGACCACTCCACGGTCACCCCATTGGGCAAGCAAACGCGCCCCGCCACCGGGAAGGAGACCGATCCAGGACACATCTCCAGCCTTCGGAATCTGACTGAGGTCTGCCGGTTCCCTTCCAGCAGGCCATCCTCCCCCAGTTGCCGTTTCCAGAAATACAAGGATGGCAAGCTCAATCCATGTTTTTCGGCATAAGCCTTGATCGTCCCTCCGCTGGTCTGGCAGTTCCGAAGGTGGTCAAGCCAGTATTGCTGTTTCTCTGTCAACCCGGTTCTTTCGTATTCTTCCATGTCACCCTCCTGAAAGTTGCTGTTTCGCGAAGGGTGACATTACCGGGGAAAGAAGTGAACCCTGGGGAGAAATGGACGCTTACCCGGAGTCAGCCGGGACCGGGCAACGCCCCCGCCAAGCCGGAGGTGGCCACCCCGGCCCCTGGGGCGCGGCTCATCCGGGAGTGGCAGGGGGTGGAATATGTGGTGACCGTGCTGGACGACGGTTTTGAATACCAGGGGCGTAAATTCAAAAGTCTGTCGTCAGTGGCCAAGGCCATCACCGGCACCCACTGGTCGGGACCGCTGTTTTTTGGATTGCGGAAGGGAGGCAAGGCATGAACCGCAAAAAACCAACCACCACCGTGACGCCCAAGGTGCGGTGCGCGATCTACACCCGCAAATCCACCGACGAGGGGCTGGATCAGGAGTTCAACTCCCTGGA
>JADGAQ010000327.1 GCA_015231925.1 Magnetococcales bacterium | reverse complement strand
TCGCTGGAGGAGACTGATGAGAGCACCCGGTGCCGGTCGGCCCATTGGGAGACCAGCAGCCGAGGGTCAGGCCGCAGCCCCTGGGAGAAGGCCTCGTTGTAAAGCCGGGCGGTCTCATTCATCGGTCGCCTCTTCTCCCATCGTGCCAGACAGCTCCAGCAGATGTGCCCGAACGAATTTCTCCAACGTACTGCGCAGGGTGCGCATCTCCACCCCGAGTTCGGCACCCATGGGACCGGCCACCCGATTGGGCCATGCCTCCCAGGCCGCCCGAATCGCACGCGCCCGGTTGAACTGGAACGGGTTCAGGAGGTGATGGGGGATTTGCGGAAGGAAGGCCAAACCGCCTGAGACGAGATCACCGACCCCGTTTGAAGGCCTGAATCACCTCTTCCAGAGTTTGCAGGAACCGCGACCGGTCCTTGTTGCCGAAGGGCGGGCCGCCACCCCGGATCTCCCCCGTATCGCGAAGGTGGGCGTTGAGATCGCGCATGGCGAGCGCCATGCCGATGCCGTCTTCATCGAAGGGTTTGCCGGTGGGACCGACGACGCAAGCGCCCTTGGCCAGACAGCGGGCGGCCAGCGGGATGTCCGCCGTGACGGCGATATCCCCCCGCTCGATGCGTTCCACGATCCAATCGTCGGCCTGGTCCAGACCGCCCGAGACAACCTGGAGGTTCAGCAGGGGATGGGCGGGCAGGCGCATCCATTGGTTGCTGACCATATGGACGGCGAGGCCATGGCGTTCGGCGACCCGCATCACCTCGGCCTTCACCGGACAGGCGTCGGCATCCACGTAGATCATCATGTCGAGGCCGCCAGTTGCGACCCGGTGCGCTCCCATGTCCGCAGTCCACCATCCACCAAGGTGAACAGGGGATGGGGCGTCGGCCCGGCGCTGGTCAGGAGCATGGCGTGGTGGGCAAAGTTGCGCAGGGCCGTCTTTCTCAAGAGGTGATCCCACTCGTACAGAAGTTGGCCGGTGGTTTCCCGGATCAGGCCTTCCCATTTGGATGGAACGATGCGAGAGGCGTTGAAGCGGTAGCCCCGCCGGGTCGCCTCCCGCTGCACATCCCGCAAGTAGGCGGATACTGCGCCGACGGGATCATCCTGTTCCCGGAAGCGTTGAAGCTGGGGATGGCTGGTGTATCCCCGGGTCAGCCCCTGAAGCACCTTCTGGGCCAGCAACGCCTCCCGCCACAGGGCGACCAACCCCTGGGCGTCAAGATGTTGCGGATGGAGCGTCCACAGTCTCATCGGAAACCGTCAGGCTATCCCTTTTGTTCGGCCTTCCTGGCGAAGGCGAGATACTTGTGGTTGGCCTGGCTTTCTCCGGCGAAGGCGGCTTTCAGATTGTCCTTGGTTTTCACTTGCATCATCCTTTCATAGCAATATTGATGATTTGACGATGAAATTCTCGACAATCGTCTGCACCGGTCACCTGAGAGATAGAAATCGCTTGGCATCTGGGGGAATCGGTCCCGGAGTGTGCCGAACGACCAGTTTCTCCAACCATTGGGTGATGTGGTGGTCCGGTTCAACCTTCTGAAGCATATCGAGGAAACCCATAGCGCTCTTGAGTTTGCCCAGACGAAGAACATAGCGGGCCACCAATCCATAGAAACTCAAAACCTCGCTGAAATGGAACATTTCCCGGTCAGGCACCACATCAGTCAGAACAAAAGATTTTCCCAGGACTTCGAATGCCTCGCGGATTTTTCCCTCGGTCAGCAGGATCTCCGCATAATTCAGCCGCCCGAACAGGTATCCAGGATGGCGTTGGAAATTGGTTTCCGCCACCGTTTTGGCTTCCTGGTGGTCCCCGACCTTGGAGCATGCAACGCAGAGCCAATTGTAAAGCATCGGGATGTCAGGGTATTGGCCGATCAGTTCTTTCAGCCGTTTGATCGCACCGTGCGGATCCTCATTGATACCATCATACAGTTCCTGCCCGTCGTTCGGAATCTGTGCGAGGCGTTTATTGAATTCGTCGTCCAACTCATCATAGGTGATTTCGAACGACAAGAGCCGAACCACGGGTGTTTCTGGACTTCCAGCAAGAGCTTTTCCCAGTGTCTGATCGGGAAGAAGCCCTTGCTGACTGGCCGCCTCATCATCTTTTCCTTCAGGAGAGGGCACAAATGGGATCAACCCCTGTTCGAAGGCAACCTCCTGAGTTTCGCGGTGGTAGCTTCGGATATCGACAATCAGACCGTTGAGAAATACCATCCACAGCAACGGGTTCCGGTCCGCGCATTCTGGCAGAGACCAGCGGGGATCCATCTGCATCAGGTCCAGTGAGTCCCAGCCCTCCTTCGACTTGCCGTAGGCCGCGCTCTGGCTGACGCCGAACAACCCGCAGAGGTCCGTCGCGGTGAAATGTGGCTTGCTGGAAGGGTCGAACAGGAAATTGACCCGGCCCAGGGCATAAACGATTCCCGCAGCCCAGGTCTTTGGGCGACCGACCGACAGCGGGGATGGCCGCTTTCTGGAAAGAGCCGCAGCCATGAATCTGGCCAAGGTTGCATAACTGTTCGTCAGATGCTCGGCGCAAAAGGCATCGGTGATCGCAACGATCTCATTGAAGATCGGGGTCATGGCCTTGGGTACGGATTCCGAGTGCTTGAACATCGTCTGGACCAAATGCATTCTGGAGTACGGGCGGAAACAAATAGAACCCCCGTGAGGATACTCAAAGGGATGGTCCACCACCAGGGATGGTACTTCCAAAAGGGTGCCGTCTTCAATGGCGCTTAGTTAGCCGTAACCTCATATTTCTTCAAGGATAATCTAGCCAC
>JADGAQ010000326.1 GCA_015231925.1 Magnetococcales bacterium | reverse complement strand
CCCCCGACGGGTCCAGGGCAGCGCCCTGGGACTTTTCCGTTTGCTGTTGACTTCCGACCCCATGGGGTCCAGGGGGCACCCCTGGGACTTTTCCTTTCGCCGTTGATACCATCGGGCAGAGGCCTGAATCGTTACGTTTGAACGCTCACTACAAACAGAGGTTTTTGATCCTCCCGAACAGTCCTGGGGATTAAACACCCTGGACGACTCCCGGAAAAGTCAAACTTCTACTGTTACCCCGGCAGAGCCGGGGGTTTACCCATATAAATTGATCGGGTAGACTGTCCAACAGGATTTCTGCCTTCATCCCGACCGTGTGACCGCCATGAGCCAGCAGACCCCACCCGAAGAGACACCCCCTTTGGTCGATAATGAACCTGTCGAAATCAAGCAGGTCTATTTCACCGGCCTTGAAGTGGAGAACCTGCGCTGTTTCAAGGAGAAGCAACGGCTCAATCTGGCTGATGCCAACGGCAACTGGGCCAGATGGACCATTCTGCTGGGGGATAACGGGGTTGGCAAGACGACGCTGTTGCAGTGTTTGTTTGGGATGAGACCCGCAGCGAAGTACTTATATGAAACCGCCGCTGATGCTTCTGTTATGCAGCTATATCGTAATTATAACGATATAATATTCCATAGAACATTGATTCCTATAATTTGTAATGTAAAAAATGCTTACTTTCATGCAGAGGTTTCGTTTTATCTAGGCATTACATATACGTTTATATACAATGGCTATTACTATAATTATATATCATGTCAATACAGAAGAGAGTCGAATGGCAATAGTAGTTTTGGAATCTTTGATCCGCTTACACAAAATAATCGATCCATTTCCTGTGACGGCCTAGTCGTGGCCTACAGCGCCAACCGCTTCCTGCACAAGGAAAGCGGCAACGCCGAAGAGATCAGCAACGAAAACCACCTCCTGACCGAGGATGTCCCTCTGCTCAACCCGGAAACCTGGCTTCTGGATGCCGACTACACCGCCAGCAAGGATTCCCCCTTCCAAAAGCAGGCCCAGGCCCGGCTGGAGAAGATCCGGCAAACCCTGATCGATCTGCTGCCGGATGTGGAGGACATTCGCATCCTGCCACCCTCCTCCGCACGGCACCGCCCCAAGGTGGAATTCAAAACCCCTTACGGCGGGGTCTCCTTCAAGGATTTGAGCCTGGGCTATCGCACCATGATGGGGTGGGTGGTGGATCTGGCGGACCGCATGCTCAAACACTACCCGGAGAGCCCGGAACCGCTGCATGAACCCGCCGTGGTGCTGGTGGACGAAATCGACCTGCACATGCATCCGGTGTGGCAACGCAAGATCATGCGCCATTTGAGCGAACACTTTCCTCAAACCCAGTTCGTGGCCACGGCCCACAGCCCGCTCATCGCCCAGGCGGCGGGGGAAAACGATACCAACATCGCCGTGCTGCGCCGGGTGGGGGATCAGGTCGTCATCGACAACAACCCCGAAAACATCCGCAACTGGCGCGTCGACCAGATTCTCACCAGCGACCTCTTCGGCATTCCACTGCGGGCCGAGGCCGCCGAACGACTGATGGCGGAACGTCGCACCCTGCTTGCCAGGGGGCAACTCACGCCGGAAGAGCGGGAACGGCTGCAACAGGTGGAAGCCGAACTCGGTCCCCTTCCGGTTGGAGAGTCCAGGGAGGAACGGGAAACCATGGACATTCTCCGCGCCGCTGCCGATCTGCTGAAGCAGGGACGATGAGACATGATCCGCATCATCAAGCCGGCGGAGCCCCCTGAAATACTGGTCACCAAGGGACAAGCAGGCGCGAAAGCTCTCCAATCCCAATTCGACGCTACCCCGGCTGGCGAAACACCGTCATTCGACTTCAAGGAAAATATCTATAACGCTCCAGAGGTCAAAGAAGCCTTGCGGGCGGCGCAACACCGCAAATGCTGCTTTTGTGAAAGCAAGATCGACAACCATCCCGGCGACGTGGAGCATTTTCGCCCAAAGGCTGGTTATCAGCAGCAGGATTCAGATCCACTCACCAAACCCGGCTACTACTGGCTGGTCTACGACTGGTCCAATCTCTACCTCGCCTGCGAAGATTGTAATCGCAGTCAGAAAAAGAATCTTTTCCCCCTGGAAGATCCCGGACAACGCGCCCGAAACCATCATCAGGACATTGCTCAAGAAAAACCGCTTCTGGTCGATCCGGGACGCGAAGATCCGGAGGAGGCCATCTCCTGGGGGAAGGAGATGGCTGCCCCTATGAACCGTCGCGGACAATGCACTGTCACCACGCTTGCCCTGAACGAACGCTCCCATTTGGTGGAACAGCGCCTCAAGCATTACGAACAGCTCAAACTGATCCATGATCTGGCCAATGGTTCCTTAGCCCTGCGGGACGAGGCCGCCGAACGCGCCCTACGGGACAAGGCCGCCGAACACCTGGAAGAGTACCAACTCCCCTCCGGCGAATTCGCCGCCATGGTGCGGGCCGCTGTGCGCAACGGTTTTACCTGAGGCCTTTTGATAATACAAGACATGCACAGGAGCAGAAAATATATTGACAAGAACAGGAAAAGGAAAAAGGATAGAACATTTCCTTTTTTTGATACTTTAAAGAAAACATATTGAAAGGAAGAAAAACCAAATAATATTTCAGGAAAACAAAGTTGATGGTCCCCGAGACACTCTCAGGTTCATTGCCCGCCTCGTCGAACACCCCGATGGCCCCGGATCGGCCTGCCACCCGAGACCACATCAGCGGCATTGCCGCTGTTCACACCGGAACCGACCTTCCCCCCCCCCCTCAGCCTGGACAGCCCCACCCCACCCGAAAC
>JADGAQ010000325.1 GCA_015231925.1 Magnetococcales bacterium | reverse complement strand
ACCCCGTCCGCCAACTGCAAAGCCTCCTGCCGGGCCACCTGGAAACCATGGTGCCGGCCCAGCTCGCACAGCCCGGCAAAATCGCCGCGCCCCCCCGCGCCGAAGCGGAAGTCGTATCCCACCAGCACATCCCGCACGGCCAGTTGTTCCACCAGCACCCGGGAGACGAAGGTTTCGGCGGGCAGGGAGGCCAGCTCCCGGGTGAAGCGCAGGATCAACATGGCATCCACCCCATAGGCCTCCATCCAGCGGGCCTTGCCCCGCACCCCGGTGATACGCGGCGGCGCCCGTTCCGGGTGGAGCAGGCGCACGGGATGGGGTTCGAAGGTGATGGCCATGGCATGGGCGGCCAACGCCCTGGCGCGCAGGCACAAAGCATGGAAGACCGCTTGATGCCCCAGGTGGACGCCGTCAAAATTGCCGATGGTGATGGCCGATCCCCGGAAGCGGGGAGGAAGATTGCCCAGTCCGCGAATGATGTACATGGCATCGTGGCAAGGCGCCGCAAAAGGCCGACGCGCTGGTTGGCCGCCCGGTCCACGGACCAGAGGGCGGGATTCCGGCCTGACCGGAAAACAGTTTTCCGCCTCTCCAGTGGGAGGCGGGTTGAAAAGATCTTTCAAGCTGTTTAGAGTGCCAGATTCTTGCGGGCGAGTCCATGGCATGCGATGGGGAAAAACATCCTTTCCACCCACAAGAACAACCAAAACCACCTGGACATCCGTGGTGGAATTCCACGCCCTTTTTTCCCAACTCGGGGAGTTGAATCGTCATGTTGAGCGTGATGCGACGTAGCGCCTCATCCTGGATGATCAAATTGCTGCTTTCCCTCCTGGCTCTGAGCTTCGTGGTCTGGGGGGTGGGGGATTATGTGACCAAACAGCAGAACCAGCCGGTGGCGGAGGTGGAGGGATATGGCATCTCCGCCTCCGAATTCGCCAGCGCCTACGAGCGGGAGTACAACCGCCTGCGCCAGGCCAGCGGCGGCGCCATCGACAAAAAGACCGCCGAAGCCTTTGGCCTCAAGCAGCAGACCCTGCAAAACCTTCTGGAGAGGCACCTCATCTCCATGACCGGCCGGGATCTGCGGCTGCGGGTGCCCCAGGAGCGGCTGCGGCAGATGATCGCCACCAACCCGGCCTTTCTGCGGGACGGGCGGTTCGACATGGAGCAGTACAACATCATCCTGCGCAACAACCGGCTCTCCCCCCAGGACTACGAGCGTCAGCTCTCCTCCGACCTCACCCTGGAACAGATGGAAAAGGCCCTGCGCTCGGTGTCGGCGGTGCCCCGGCCCATTGTCGAGGTGCTCTATCGCCTGTTCCGGGAAAAACGCACCGCCACCTTCCTCACCCTGGACCGGGAAAGCCTGGTCCAGGAGATCCAACCCAAAGATGAACAGCTCATCGAATACATGAAAGCCCACGCGGAGACCTTCAAAACCCCCGCCCGGGTCAAGATGCAGATTCTGGTCATGAACCCGGATAGCGTCAAAGAGCGGGTCAAGGCCAGCCGGGAAGAGTTGCAGGAATACTACGATGAACACGCCAGCGACTACCAGCAGGAGGAGACCCGGCGTGCCCGGCACATCCTGGTGCGGGTGGCCGAAGACAAGGGCGGCGAGGAACTGGCGAAAACCCGCCTCAAGGCGGCCAGCGACCGGCTGGCCAAGGGCGAAGCCTTCGACAAGGTGGCCCGGGAGCTTTCCGACGACACCACCGCTGCCGAAGGTGGCGATCTGGGCCATTTCGGCCGTGGCGCCATGGTGCAGCCCTTTGAAGAGGCCGTCTTCGCCATGAAACCCGGCGAAACCTCCCAGCCGGTGCGCACGGATTTCGGCTTTCACCTGATCCGGCTGGAAGAGGTGCGGCCCGCCGCCACCAAATCCCTCGACGAGGTGCTGGAAGAGATCACCGGCAAGGTGGTACTGCGCAAGGCCCAGGAACTGGTCTACGACCAGACCGCCACCCTGGAGGATCAACTCCTCGCCAACGGCGATTTCAAGGCCATTGCCAAGGATCTCAACCTGCACTATCAGGAAACCGACTTCATCGACCGCAACAGCGACGCCCTGGACAAATCCCTGCGCCAGCCCAAGTTCCTGGACAACGCCTTCACCACCAAGGTGGGCGAAACCGGCCCGTTGCTGGAACTGGGGGAAGGGGTCTTTGCCGCCGTTCATGTGGTGGATCGTCAGGAGCCCCGGGACCAGACCCTGGAAGAGGCCCGGCAGGCGGTGCGCCAGGCCTTCATCCGGGATGAGTCCACCCGGCAGGCCCGCAGCCGCATGGAAGAGGCCCTCAAGGCGTTACAGGGCGGCGCTCCCTGGGAGAGCGTGATCAAGGCCCCGATCCGCGAGGAGAAAACCCCCGCCTTCGCCAGTATCGACAACAACCAGAAGATCCCCAATCCGGTGCGGGATCAGGTCTTCCGTCTCGCCCTGCAGAGCCCGCTGGCCGGCAAGGTGCTGGAGGAGCAGGGCCGTTTCTTCCTGGTCAAGCTGCTGTCCATCGAGGAGCCCCCGGCGGATGGACTGGACAAGGAAAGCGAAGCCATTGCCAATCAGGTGGAAAAGGGGCTGGCTGGCGAACAGGTCGGTGCCTTCCTGCAGGATCTCTCCCGGCAAAGCCGGATCGTCGTTCACCAGGACATGCTGGACAAACTGTGACCATGGCCGCCAAATTTCCCACCATTCCCATCGTCGATCACGCCAGCCAGCGGGTGTCCGGCGGCTTTTGCAGCACCCGGGACGCGGTGAGCGACGAGGAAAGCGCCGCCCTGGCCGAACTGCGCCGCCTGCACCAGGCGGCGCAGGAGGTCAAATCCC
>JADGAQ010000324.1 GCA_015231925.1 Magnetococcales bacterium | reverse complement strand
TTATCAATAAAAGAATAAAGTCAAAGGACAGAACATTTCCTTTTTTTGATACTTAAAAGAAAAATATTGAAAAGCAAAGCGCATCCGTTTCCCGGGTTTGGTTTATGATCGTTCATCTGTTGGACCGCTTGCCGACATCGGTCGATCGACCGTTTGCGCTCTATCAGCACGACGAATCCCTGATTCGCCATCCCTGCTACGTGGATGTTCCGGGCATCATCCTGGCCAACAGCGCAGCCTGGTTTCAGGATCTGCAACTCTCCCACATCGCTCTGGCCCGGACCATTCAACCCCATTGCCCGAAGTGGTGGCTGGCCCCCCAATCCCGTCTGGATCTGCGCCCCTGGGCTCAGGAGTCGATCGTCAAACCCCTTTTCGTGGCGCTGGCCCTCTCCGATTGGATGAGCCGCCATCCAGAAGCCACGGAGTGTCTGCTCATCGGTTGCGATGCGGATGTGGGGCGGTTTCTGCGGGAGTTCCATCCGGAAATCACCGTGAAGGGGGAGAGCGAGAAGAGCTGGTCCCTGCAGCCGTTACGGCAAATGCTGCTCCGCCTGGCCCTTTTCACCTGGCGGTTCCTGCGCCGCTATCGCTACCGCCCCGGTCGGGCGCGTCCGGGACGGGTGGCGGTGCTGTTCGAGCCGGTGGGGGAGTACGCCCAGGCCCACCTGGGTTATCGCTACTACTACGGCGACCTGCTCGACCCGGTGCCCGAGGTCAGCTATCACGCCGTCGGCTGGGTGAACGATCCCGAAGGCAAGGTGGTCTCGATCTTCGAGTCCGCTTCGCCATGGGATCTGCTGGTGGCTCTGGGACAACAGATACGCAGCCTGAACGTCATTCGCCGCTTCGCCCGGCAGGGAGTGGACTGCACCATCGCGGGACGCCGCAGCACCACCTTCTGGAGCCGGTATCTGCGTTCCCCCGTCTTCATGCCGGCGCAGTATTTCAATGCGCTGCTGGCCTTGCGTGCCTTTGACAAGCTGTTTCGGGGCTCCGCCTGCCGACAGGTGGTCTACCCTTACGAGGAGAAGGGAGTGGAACGGGCCGCCATTCTGGCCTGTCGCGCTTCGGGCCTTCGCACCCTGGGCTTCACGCCGCATCCGCAATACGATTCGGCCCTGTGCCTGCGGGATCTGCCGGGCTCCGATTGCCCAAAACCCGACGCCTACGGGGTTTGCGGCAACGCTTATGTGGACCAGTTCGTCAATTGGTGCCGCAAGGATGCGCAGCGGGTCCACGTCTGGGGCACCCGGAAGTTTCAGGGGGAGACCATTCTGCCCAAGGTGGCGCGCGCCCCCGGAGAAGCGCCGGTGGTACTGCTGTTGTTGAGCCACCCCAACGAGCTGCGCCTGTTCGAATCCTGGCTCGATGCCGAGGAGCGTCTGCGTCACGGGGTGCGCTACACCGTGCGCACCTACAAGGCGGTGGGTCTCAACGCCTTCGAGGCGGAATCGCGCTCCATCCGGGGCAAATATCCTTTCGTCAGCGAAACCGAAGGCACGCTGGTGGAGGATCTCGCCGCCTGTGATCTCGCCTTCTATTGCGCCACCAGCGCGGGGCTTTCGGCGGTGGTTCACGGGCGGCTGACGGTGCATGTCACCCTGTACGACTGCCTGGCCATCAACCCCTTTTTCGACCGTTTCGCGGGGGAGATGTTGTCCTGCTCCTCGGCGGCGCGATTCGCCGATTGTCTGGAGATGCTGCGACAGGCCGATGAGGCCACCCTGGAAACCCTGCATCGCCGCCAGGTGGAGGCGGTGCGGGAGCTGTTCACTCCGGTGCGGACCGGGACCATCCTGACGGATTTGTCGGCCTGAGCGCCCTGTAAGGAGCTTAACATGATCAGCCGTTTGAAAGAGATTCCCCTGCTGCGCAAACTCTTTTCCGGGGTGTTGCAGGCGGTGCGCAACAGTCAGGGGGACTGGCGATACATCTATCTGCCGCTGATGTGGAAAACCGCCGCCTTCCTGACCAGACGGCGCGTGACCCGCATGGGCGATATCGCCTTCACCCTGCCGTGCAACAACTGGATCACCCATTTCCGCTGGTATCTCTTCGCCCGCAAGGAGGTGGAGGTACGCCAGTTCATCGATACCCACCTGAAGGAGGGGGATGTCTTCTTCGACATCGGGGCCAACATCGGCGTCTTTTCGCTTTACGCCTGCCTGCGACACAAGAGCGTGAAGGTCTACTCCTTCGAGCCGGAATACTCCAACCTGCATCTGCTGAAGGAGAATTTCCTGGCCAACGGGCTGGCCGACCGGGCCAACATTTACAGCGTGGCCATCAGCGACGCCCGTGGCCTGAGCCGGTTGCACATTCAGGACGTGACCCCCGGCGCGGCCTGTCACAGCGAGAGCCGCGAGGGGCTGGAGCGCACCAACGAGGGCTTGAAAGTGGTCTGGGCGGAAGGGGTGGCCACCATGACCGTGGATGCCTTGTGCGAGGAGTTGGGGGTGGTGCCCAATGCCATGAAGATCGACACCGACGGCAACGAACCCAAGATTCTCCAGGGCGCGAAAAAGACCCTGGCCGATCCCCGCCTGCGCAGCATCGCCATCGAGATGCACGGCGAGGCCATCTGCCGACCCATCCTGGTGGAAAACGGCTTCAAACTGGTCTGGTCCCGACCCGACACCATCAATCAGATGTGGATCCGGGAGTGAGTTGAGGTATACGGGGGGCCGGGGGGGATTATCCCCCCCGGCGGGTCCAGGGCAGCGCCCTGGGACTTGTCCTTTTGCTGTTGACACCCCATCTCGCGGCGCTGCAATCGTTCCTCGCGGGCGTCGGTGCGGATGGGAAACCTGACGGCCCTCATTTGC
>JADGAQ010000323.1:0-2668 GCA_015231925.1 Magnetococcales bacterium | reverse complement strand
ATCCTTTGTCCTCCATCCTTTGTCCTCCATCCTTTGTCCTCCATCCTTTGTCCTCCATCCTTTGTCCTCTATCCTCTTGGCTCGCCCAGCTCACAGCCATCCTTTTCGGCATCCTTTCGCCGAAAAGGATGGCCAAAAAGCGAGCCCGCCCTGGCTGGTCCTGGCAATCGATCGTCTTTTTGATCGATTGCCAGGACCAGCGCAATGCCCGCCGGAGGCTGACCACCGTCCGGCCCGCCATTGGGCGAATCGGTGAGGCTGATTCGCCCAATGGCGGTAATAAAAGCCCCGCCAGGTCGTCGAACCTCCGGGATGAGGCCCCGGAGGTTCGACTCCCGGTTTTTTGGGCGGGGAAAGGACAGAGGAAAAGATCAAGGTCAAAGGAAAAGATCAAGGTCAAAGGAAAAGATCAAGGTCAAAGGAAAAGATCAAGGTCAAAGGAAAAGTCCTGAGGGGGCAGCGGAGCTCCCCCTCAGACTCCCCCAACCCTTTTTACAACTTTAAGGACTGTTAAGACTCTTCTGCTCTTTTACCGTTCGGGCCAGTCTCAAGCCGATATACTCCCGGCGGACATCCGGAAAACCACTGTCCCGATACGAAGCCAACAGCATCCGCAGACCCTGCGAATCATAATCCCCGCCCCGAACCACCCGGAACTTACCCGATGCCGGTCCGGTGGGATTCTCCTTCGGCGACGCGGCATAATACCCGGCATCATACCAGTCGGCCACCCACTCCCTGACATTCCCGGTCATGTCATACAACCCAAACCGATTCGGCGCTTTTGTTCCAACCGGATGAAGTCTCCCCCAGGAATTATCTCCCTCCCAGGCATGATCACTCAACCCCCTCTCCCCACAATGGTACAGCGGCATTCCCCCACTGCGACAGGCGAATTCCCATTCCGCCTCCGTCGGCAAGCGGTAGCCCCCCTCACCTTGTTCATTCAATCGGGCAATGAACTGCTGGGCGTCCTCCCAGGAAACACGCTCCACCGGGCAATTGGAACCACACTGCACCGCCTGCGATGGATTGGACCCCATAACCTTCTGCCACTGCTCCTGAGTGACCTCATAGGCCGCAATCTCGAAGCTGTCGACACGGACTTCGTGCATCACCCGATCGCTTTCGAAACACAATTCGCCAACAGGCATGCATCCCATTCGGAACGTTCCACCTTCGACACGAACAAAGGCCATATTGGTCAATGGCTCGGGTTCGGCGGCAGCATAAACTGGAATTCGCCGTTTTAAGTTCGCCAGCAACTCATTGGTTGAACTCCAGTCGATATTGGAAAACGCCGAGGGCTGCCCCCCCTGAGTCGCCAGAAACTCCCGCGCCTTGTTCAACCGGTTGGCGGGAGCTGGATGGGTGAGGAGGAATTCGAGCAGGACGCCGTCCCCCTGCAATGCAACCATATGCTGAGTAAGCCTCTCCATGCCCTTCGGGTCGAACCCGGCCTCCGTCATCCATTTCAGACCAAGCTGGTCTGCCTCCTCCTCCTGCGGACGATTGAACGCTCCTTTGACACCCATACCAACCAGTTCAACAGCCACCTGACTCAGCGCACCCGCCATACCCGGAAGACGGCGAGCCACATCACCGACAGCTTTTACACTGGCCTTGGAAAGCCGTTCCGAATCCGACTGGAATTGATGTTGCCGGACAACGTGGGCAATTTCATGACCGAACAGCGCCGCCCAGGCATCCAGATCGTCCTGAAGCGTTTTGAACATGCCGTGGTAGACATTGATCGTCGCCTTTCCGGCATACGAAAAACCGGCAGAGGCATTAAATATGTCCTGACTGTGAAAGATAACCTGATCGACCTTAAAACCGGATTTTTCTTCAATTTTCTGCATGGCGAAGATCATTTTCTTCACGGCTTCCATGGGCAGCTTGAGGGGTGGCTGCCCCTTACGATTCAGGTCCAACTCACTCCGACTAATAGAAGAGCCAAGCAAATCATTCTCTTGGGTAACATCGTACAACACCCAACTATGTGGCCTTTCCACGTTTTGAAACGCACCTCCGGCACAGGAAGTCAGCAAGGAGGCGGCGCTAATAAGCAATATAGATATCATAAACGCTTTGAGGCAGATATTTACTCTCATTGATTCCTCCACCATTTCAACATTGTAACAAAATTGAACAACTTAATTAAATACTCTTTTTGTATGTCGACAGGCTCTTTACGGCAGCAATAGAAGGCCGCACATTCGGAATGATCTGTAATTTACCGACTGAAGGTTTCTGTTGGATCAAGGTAAAAGGGAGAGAAGGCTGTTGTCCAGTTGTTTCGAACACGGAATCAAAAAAGCGTGAGCCGGCAGGTCTGCCGGACGAAAAACACGGGGGGCCGGGGGGGATTATCGGCGGGTGGAGGCTTGAGGTGTTGATGGGGCCTTTGGCGGATCGCAGGCAACAGGAGAAACGAAGTGGGCTTGCGGAACAACCCCGGCTCTCTCCGGGTGGTGACTTCACGGATGGGGAGGATGAGGCCCTCCCCTGGCCCCCTCCGGCGGGTCGAAGTGGGGACAGGGTTTGGAAACGGTGCGAAGTTGGGTATTTCACCTTTTGGCTTCGACCCGCCCAAAGCCACGTCAACAGATGGAACCTCGGGGCGCTGCCCCGAACCCCGCCGGGGGGGATAATCCCCCCCGGACCC
>JADGAQ010000322.1 GCA_015231925.1 Magnetococcales bacterium | reverse complement strand
TCCGAATCCGTGACGGTGGAAGGGATTTCCGTGTATCGGGACTCACCCACCCGCTGCAGGCTGGTGGAGATTACCAAGGCGCACATCCGAATCGCAGAGATCCTGGGCGGAAAGACCCTGCAGGTTCCGGCCACCGCCAGCGGGCAGGTCATGAATGCGATCCGGGCGATTGCCCCATTGGTGACCATCCATTCGGGACTCGAAGAAGGCATTGCGGATGTCGAGGAGTTGCCGGCGGATGCCCGACCTCACATCCTGCTGTGGCCCAACGGAGACGGACTCAGGATCGCGCTCCAGGCGCGCCCATTCGCCGGAGAGGGTCCCTACTTTCCGCCCGGCAAAGGAGGCAAGACGATCATCGCTTAGATCAACGGCAGGCGGGCGCAGACCCACCGCAACCTCAAAGAAGAGGCCGCGCGGACGAAACGGGTGATCGATGCCTGCCCCAATCTCTTGGCGGATGAAGGGCAGAACGAATGGCTGATCGAGGATCCGGAAACCTGTCTGGAGCTGTTGCTGGAGCTGCAGGCGCTTGCTGCCGAGGAGGCGGTGGTGGCCTGGCCGGAGGGGGAGAAGATCCGGATCAGCCGCCCCATAGCCATGGATGGCCTGCGGGTGCGAATTCAGAGGGAAGAGGATTGGTTCGCGATCAAAGGCGAACTGACCGTGGACGAAGATCTGGTTCTGGACATGCGTCGGCTGCTGGAGTTGGCACGAGGCCGTGAGAGTCGCTTTTTGCCCTTGGGAGAGGGCCGCTTTCTGGCCCTGACGGAGAGCTTCCGCAAGCGTCTGGCGGAAATTGATGCCTTTTCCGACCCTCATGCCGGTGGCCAGCGTTTTCACCACTTGGCCAGCCCGATTTTGCGTGACGTACTGGAGCAGGCTGGAAATGTGGAGGAGGATGCCCACTGGCGAAAACAGTTACAGAGGATCGATCTGGCGCAGGCCGTCGAGCCGGATCTCCCTTCAACGCTTCAGGCGGAGCTGCGAGAGTATCAACTGGTCGGCTTCCACTGGCTGACGCGACTGGCGGCGTGGGGAGTAGGCGGCTGCCTGGCAGACGACATGGGACTGGGCAAAACGCTGCAGGCCATCGCCCTCCTGCTATACCGCGCCCAGGAAGGCCCCTCGCTGGTGGTGGCTCCCGTCTCCGTGGGAATGAACTGGCTCAAGGAGATCGAACGATTTGCCCCCACTCTGCGCGGCATCCTCTTTGGCGGCGGTTCGCGGCAGCAAATCCTGGAAGGGTTGCAGCCCTTCGACGTGGTGATCTGCAGCTACGGTCTTTTGCAGCAGGAAGCGGAGATGCTGGTAGCCATGCATTGGAATGTTATCGTGCTGGACGAGGCCCAGGCCATCAAAAACCGGCTGACCAAACGCTCGCAGGCGGCCATGGCCCTAATCGGATCCGTGCGCATCGTCACCACCGGCACGCCCATGGAGAACCATCTGGGGGAACTTTGGAACCTGTTCCAGTTCATCAACCCCGGCCTGCTGGGGTCGTTGGAACGCTTCAACGAGCGGTTCGCTGCCCCCATCGAGCGCAACGCGGACAAGGGAGCGCAGAAAAGACTGCAAAAATTGATCCGGCCATTCCTGCTGCGACGCACCAAGAACCAGGTCCTCGAGGAGCTTCCCTCGCGCACCGAGATCGCCCTGCACGTCGAGTTGAGCGAGGAGGAAGTGGCGTTCTATGAGACCCTGCGCCGCCAGGCCATCGCCCAGATCGAAGAGTTCGCCGGCCCTCCAGAGCAACAACGTTTCCGGATCCTGGCCGAAATCATGCGGCTGCGCCGCGCCTGCTGTCATAGCCGGCTGGTACTTCCGGACAGCCCACTCGAAAGCAGCAAGCTGGCACTTTTTTGGGAAGTGACAGAGGAGTTGTTGGAAAATAAGCACAAAGCACTGGTATTCAGCCAGTTCGTGGATCATTTAGCCATCATCCGCGCTTTGCTGGACGAAAAAGGGGTCAACTATCAATACCTGGACGGCAGTACGCCCGCCAAGGAACGACAGCGTCGGGTAGATGCCTTTCAGGCCGGAGAAGGAGATGTATTTCTAATCAGCCTGAAGGCAGGAGGCGTGGGAATCAATTTGACTGCGGCGGACTACGTAATCCACATGGATCCCTGGTGGAATCCGGCGGTAGAAGATCAAGCCTCGGATCGCGCTCATCGCATTGGTCAGAAACGCCCGGTGACAATCTACCGCCTGGTTGCCAAGGAAACGATAGAGGAAAAAATCGTGGCCTTGCATCGTCACAAACGGGATTTGGCTGACGGCCTGCTGGAAGGAGGCGAAATGAGCGGAAAATTGTCTTTGGAAGAGCTGTTTGATCTGGTGCGGGGCGGGGTATCTTGAGCTTCAACGGTTTGTCGCACATCGAAACCGGCAGGCAGGCACCCACACCAGAGGTCGAGGAACGCATCCGGGAACTGCTCGCAAATACGCTGCCAGCGGATATACACCCCGCTCCAACCCGAATTTGAACTACTGACTCTCCCCGGTCAAGAGGAGAGTCTGCACTCTTGCGAGCGACTCTTGCCAGTAACTGAGGCCAGTCCCTGATGGCCACTGTCCACCCCCGGACCGACTTGACAGCACCGCTTGAGAGCAACTGAGGCCGGGACTCTAAAGGAGACTAAAAAACAAGAGTCCGTCTTTCGGAGCGGTTATTCGAAGAACTAATTTCCTCCAGCACACCCTCTCCTTGTGCTGTTTTTCTGATCCTGGCTTCAGGCATTTACATCTCCCCAAATGCCCGATACGAAACGATGCCGCCCCCTGCCACCGCCCACGGCCAAGGCGACAACGATACCACCCGACTCAACCGGC
>JADGAQ010000321.1 GCA_015231925.1 Magnetococcales bacterium | reverse complement strand
CAGAAGCAATTGGTCGGCATGCTGGTGCGGGCTTGGGAGAGCGGTGAGGAACGATGTCGGACCGGTGAACTTCTGGAGGATGTGGAATCGACCTCGTCGACCCTCGTCAAATTTTTCAGCGGGCGATCCGACTGGAAGGAACTGATCGGCTACGGCAACGGTTTCTGCTGGCTCAAAGTTTGATTCATCGGATTGCCCATGGCGCTTCCATTTGAGCCGCTCCCAACAAGAGCGGCTCATTCCGTTTCAGATGGCATGATTTCAGCCACAAAAGCCGCCTTCCTGCCTACTCTCTGTTTCGCGCCGCCATATTTGTTTTCCTGCAATTTCTACATCTATTTGTTCATGTTGTTCTTTATGACTTCACCCCTCTATCCTCGATCCTCGAATGAACGTCGAACCGCCGCCTTCGAGGAGACCGAGGGAAAGATGATCACCACCACCGATCCCAACCGCATGACCCCCGACCAACGCCTGGACGAGATCGCCGCCATCCTCGCCTCCGGCGTCCTCCGCTTGCGCCTGAAAAGAGCACAACATTCTGGAAATCCAGAGAATTTATCCCTGGATAACGGCAACCGAGTGAGCCCTTATGTCACCGTTCGCAACGCAAGAGAAGGAGGAACGGAACCATGAGCACCCTCGCCGAACTCGCCGCCCTGCCGGGCAAATCCACCCAGGAGTTGAACCAGCTTTGGCGCAAGCTGTTCGAAAGCGACCCGCCCCAGGCGGGAAAGGATTATCTGGTGCGCCGCCTGGCCTACCGGGTTCAGGAATTGGCCCATGGCGGCCTCTCCCAGGCGGCGACCGCCATTCTGGACGGGTTGGGGCGAGGGACGCCAGCGCCAAGCAAAGCGCCAGCCAAGCCAGACGTCGCCACCCCCGCGCCTGGAGCGCGCCTGATCCGGGAGTGGCAGGGCGTGGAGTACGTCGTCACCGTGCTGGACGACGGCTTCGAATACCAGGGACGCAAATTCAGAAGCCTGTCCTCGGTGGCCAAGGCCATCACCGGAACCCACTGGTCAGGACCGCTCTTTTTTGGCCTGCGCAAAGGAGGCAAGGCATGAACCGCAAGAAAACCACCGCCGCCATAACGCCCAAGGTGCGCTGCGCGATCTACACCCGCAAATCCACCGACGAGGGCCTCGACCAAGAATTCAACTCTCTGGATTCACAACGGGAATCCTGTCTGGCCTACATCGCCAGCCAAAAGGCGGAAGGGTGGCTCCCGGTCGCGGACCACTACGATGATCCCGCTTTTTCCGGCGGCACCCTCAACCGGCCCGCCCTGCAACGGCTGCTGACTGACATCGACGCCGGGAAGGTCGATTGCGTGGTGGCCTACAAACTGGATCGGCTCTCCCGCTCCCTGGCCGACTTCACCCGGCTGATGGAGGTCTTCGAACGGCGCAACGTCACCTTCGTCAGCGTCACCCAGTCGTTCAACACCACCACCTCCATGGGGCGGCTGACGCTGAATATTCTCTTGAGTTTCGCGCAGTTCGAAAGGGAGACCACCGCCGACCGCATCCGGGACAAGTACCAGGCGAGTCGCCAGAAAGGGATGTGGATGGGCGGCCATCCGCCCCTGGGTTATGACATCAAAAACCGTGAACTGGTGGTCAACGCCAAGGAAGCGGAGCAGGTGCGCCACATCTTCCGCCGCTTTCTGGCCTGCGGATCGCCCACCCAGGTGGTGCGTGAATTGCGGGAGGCGGGCATTCACAACAAATCCTGGACCACCACCGAAGGCGTCCACCGGCAGGGGCAACCTTTCCACAAGGCGGCGTTGTACCGGATTCTCAAAAACCCGGTTTACATTGGCGAGGTGGTTTACCGGGAGGTTTCCTATCCTGGCAAGCATCAGGCCATCGTCGCCAGGGATCTTTGGGAGGGGGTGCATGGCCTGATTGCCGAGCATGTCCGCCCCTGTTCCTCCCTGCCACGGGGACAGACGCCGTTTCCCCTGAAGGGACTGGTGCGCTGCGGCCATTGCGGCATGGCCATGAAGCCCAGCCACTCCCGCAAGAACGGGCAGGTACAATACCGCTATTATATCTGCATCAACGCCGCCCGCACCAGCCACGACCAATGTACACTGCCCAGCATCCCGGCGGGGGAGTTGGAACGGTTGGTGCTCAACCGGGTGCGAAAAATTCTCAAATCGCCGGAGGTGGTGGCCCGCGCCATCCGGCAGGTGCGCAAGGCCGACCCGGAGATGTCCGAACGGGAGATCATCGACCTGCTGACCCGGCTGGATCCGGTGTGGGAGGAGCTTTTCCCCCTGGAACAGAACCGGCTGTTGAAACTGCTGGTGGAAACCCTGGTGGTGACCGCCAACGGCGTGGATCTGCAATTGCGGGTAGCGGGCCTGGGCACCCTGGTGGGCGAACTCTCTGGACAACCAGCATAAAACAGGAGATCATCACATGACCATGCGGCTTTCGGACGACGGCACCATTCTTCACATCCATATTCCCATGCAACTGCGGCGGCGGGGTGGCCGCAAGGTGATTCTTACCCCGGACGGCAAGGTCTCCCAACCCACCACCGAACCTGTTATGCCAGACGACCCGTTGGTACGGGCTTTGATCAAGGCGCGGCGTTGGCAGACCATGCTGGAGTCGGGCGAGGTGGCCACCATCAAGGATCTGGCGGCACTGGAGGGAGTGGATCGCTCCTACATGGCCCGAACCATGCGTCTCAACCTCCTTGCCCCGTACATCGTGGATGCCATTCTGGCCGGGAACTATCCAGACACCATCAATCTGGAAAGCCTGCGGGTGGGGTTCCCTCTGGACTGGCAGGAGCAACGGCAACGCTACGGGCTGGTGCAGTGA
>JADGAQ010000320.1 GCA_015231925.1 Magnetococcales bacterium | reverse complement strand
CCCGAAGGGCGGCTTTAATTTTGAGACTTTCTTAATAACTTTAATTGGTGGAGCAAGTGATACGGTTTCGAACTCATTCTCCGTAACGTAATGTAACGGGAAAAATTCGGGTTGGAGAATGAGTTCGAAGATATCCTTGGTGGCCAATGAAGGCAGTATAGGTGAACCAGCCTGATCTACAAAGGCTTTTTGGCGGGGCATCAGAATTTCTCCTCCGCGCTACCGGATACCTGCGGACCCGCGTTTCGATTTCCACTTGGGTGGCAATCGCAAATTGCGCGAAATTTCCGCCACGTAAACGGAGAATGGAGAATTCTGCAGCGCCGAAACGAGGCTCATCCACTGCTTTTCCAAGGCGTTTTCCCGCAACCGGACGTCCAACTCCTTGGGCAAGTGCAGCACCCAATCGATGAAATGAAACAAGTCGATCAGTCCAAACGTCCAAGCGTCCTTTCACTCATACCCGGTTCTCCTCCGCAGGAATGGACTCGTAGATCACCCTGGAAAGCACGGCGAATGCAGCGTTCTCGAAGTCCTTGTCGTCCATGTACCGGGTGACGATCCTGTCGTTCTCACTCATGCGCTGGATCATCATGTCCTCGACCATTTTCCGCAGCCCGAGTTGGAACTTATCGAACGGGTTGGCCTGCCGCATATTAATTACCTTTGGATTGGTTGTAGCTTTCTCCCGAATCTGTTCAAAAAAAAGCCGGTCCTCATCGGTAAAATTGGTCCCGAAGCGCTCGTTAAGCACATCGATGATTTCCGAAAGGGGGGCCGTCTCCTCTTTTGTCTTGCCGGATCCCACATCGGTGGGGCTTTTCACCCCTTCCGATTCGCCCTCTCCCAGGTCAATAGCCCCGGAAAAGACACGCTCCATCCGATAGTATTGCATGCCCACCTCGTCGCCCAGGCTGACACGTTCCCCATCGTCATCCGTACCCAACTCTGGAACCAAGAATCGACCAAAACTGTAAAGCATTTCCAAATCAGGATCCGCATAGGGGATGATCTGGCTGAGGAAAGCGTAAACCCGGACATAGCCCTTCAGTTTGTCTCGAAAAGCCGACCGTAGTTCATCCGCATCCAATGCCTTGAAACGGTCTTTGGCGGGTTGAAGATGCATTTGCAATTGAGCATGGTCCGACCTAGCCTGCTGCTTTGGCATACGGTAGAAAATCCTGGCGAAGGCTTCCACCTCGCTCCAGTGGTAGACCTGCATGCCATCTAACTCGTGCTTAAGCTTTTCCAGTTGGGATGGGTCCGAACCTTCTTGAAGACTAGTGGCGTCGTAGTAGGGTTTAAAGGCACGGTAGATGTCCTCAGCTTCGTTGACAAAATCTAGAACGAATGGTGATGCTTTGCCCGGCACCATACGATTGAGACGAGACAAGGTCTGCACGGCCTGTACGCCATCCAACCGTCTGTCCACGTACATGGCCATGAGCAAGGGTTGATCAAAGCCTGTCTGGTATTTATTGGCCACCAGGAGCACTTGGTAATCCGGAGAGGCAAATCGATCAGGGAGCTGATTTTCGCCGATGCGCTGACCACTGACCATGTCGATGTTCATGCCCGGCTCGGTGTACTCCTTGCCGGTGTCAGGATCCTTTACCGTACCACTGAAGGCTACCAGGGGGCGGATGTCGTCGTAACCGTGCTCATCGATATAATTCTGAAAAGCCAGCATGTATTTAACGGCCTGCAAGCGGGAACTTGTCACCACCATGGCCTTGGCCTGTCCTCCCAGGTGGCGCATCACATGGCCTCGAAAGTGCTCCACGACTACCTCGATTTTCTGAGCAATATTGGTAGGGTGCATCACCATAAACTTGGTCAGAATACGGGCAGCCTTCTTTTTGGGCAGATCAGGATCCTCCTCTACCGCTTTTACCAGCTTGAAGTAGGTCTTGTAGGTGGTGTAGTTGCGCACCACGTCGAGGATAAAACCCTCCTCGATAGCCTGCCGCATGCTATAGAGGTGGAAAGGGACCGGCTTGCCATCGGGGCTTGGTTGTCCAAAAAGTTCCAGTGTCTTGCCTTTGGGAGTGGCTGTGAAGGCGAAGAAGCTCAGGTTGGGTTGACGCCCCCGGGAGATCATCACTTGATTGAGCCGGTCTTCCCAGTCGGGATCATCGTCAGTATCTTCATTCCCCGTAGCGGCTCCCAGGATCTCCTTTAGTTCCCGAGCGGTCTCACCGGTTTGAGAGGAGTGGGCCTCATCCACAATTACCGCATAACGGCGGTTGCCGATCTCCGCTTCCCATGCCTTGGCCTGGGCGCGTTCTTCCGCCGTGGGGCTGTCCAGTTGGCTGGCACCCGTCGCGTGGAGCAGACCGCGCAACACGAAGGGAAATTTTTGCAGCGTGGTCACCACGATTTTGGTGCCGTCGATGAGGGCTGTAGCCAGTTGTTTGGCGTCCCGGTCAATGGCTTTGACCACCCCCTGGGCGTGTTCGATTTGGTAGATAGCATCCTGCAACTGGCGGTCGAGAACCTGCCTGTCGGTGATGACGATGACGCAATCATAAATCTTCCGGTCGTCGTCAGTATGCAGGCTGGCCAAGCGGTGGGAAAGCCAGGAGATGCTGTTGGTCTTGCCGCTTCCCGCCGAATGCTGGATCAGATAGTTTTGTCCGCTCCCCTCGCGTCGGGCTGCTCGGATCAGGTTGCGCACACTGTCCAATTGGTGGTAACGGGGAAAGATCATTGTTTCTTTTGTGACAATTCGTTGTCCTCCCTGCCCATCGATCTGCTTCTCCTCCTTCGTTTCGATGAACAGGAAATTCCCAAAGATGTCTAGAAAGCTGTCCCTGGCCAACACCTCTTGCCACAGGTAGCCGGTGCGGTAGCCGGAT
>JADGAQ010000319.1 GCA_015231925.1 Magnetococcales bacterium | reverse complement strand
GGGGGGATTATCCCCCCCGACGGGTCCAGGGCAGCGCCCTGGGACGTTTCCTTTTGCCGTTGATGGTGTCTGCTCTGTACAGGGGCCTGTATGGTTACCATGGCTGCAAGTGTGGCGCACGAGGCACCACACCCGCAAAGCCGAATTACCGGGGCGGGGCGCCCGCTCCGCCATGAGGAGCCGCTCCACCCTGAGGCGGCATGGGCGGTTGCGGCGGGGTGGCCAGTTGATAGCCCGCCGGCAGGGTGAAGAGTTCCGCCGCCTGGGGGCCTTCCTTGATATTGGTGATCTCGTAGGCCACGCCCTTGTCGCTTTGCACCTTGACCGGCAGCCGCAAGGCGGTGTCGACCCACTTGGTGTAGGTCAGCGTCTTTCCCTGATGGGTCTGTTGGAATTCCCATTTTTCGGTGGGACGGCCGGCAACGCTTTCCGTACCTTTCAGAATCCGCTTGATGGAGCCCTGATCGCCGTTCGATTCGCCGAGGACGATTTTGCGACCCGGATCGATCAGGATCTGGGCGCGGCTTTCCCCCTTGGGATGGGTGACCACCACGTCCCACTTGTCCGCCTTGATACCCCCGACATCTTCGGTTCCCGATTTGGTGCATTGCACCTTGATCTGGGGGCTTTGTTGCTTGCACAGGCCTTGGGCATCGTCCGGGAGGATGTCGACATCGGGTTTCGGCAGGATGGGGGCGCTGATCATGCCCTCGAAATACTGCTTGCTGGCGGGCATGAGGGAGTAGGCTTTCTTCTCCTTGGTGTCGATAATGTCGATGGTGGCTTCGTTGGGATGATTCATCTCGACACGGATTTTATTGTCGCTGATAAAATACTTGCCGGTAGCCTTGCCACCGGAAGGACCGGGATTGGACAGGCTGATCTCTGCGGAGAAGGTTCCGCCGAACCACGGATCGGCCCAACCGGCCTGGGCACCGGCCAGCAGCAGGGCAGCCCCTGCGGCGATTCCCAGAAGATGCTGACGCATAAACCATTCTCCAATCGATTTGCGGCGGTTGAAAGAGAGCTTTCGGGCACTATAAGGGTTTCGGACAGCCTTGTCCAAAGCGTTTCTGCGCCTCCTTCCGGAAGAGAGACCTTGGCTTGAGGGTTGCGGCTTGTTACCCTTCGGGGGTTTTCGCACTCATCCTTTCCTTCTTCGGAGGCATTCCATGGCAGTCGAGCGCACCTTTTCCATTTGCAAACCCGATGCGGTGGCCAAAAACCTCATCGGCCAGATCTATGCCCGTTTCGAAGCCGCCGGATTGCGCATCGTGGCGGCCAAGATGGTGCGTTTGAGCCGGGAGACGGCGGGAGCCTTCTACGCGGTTCACAAGGGCCGGCCCTTCTACGATGATTTGACCGCCTACATGAGCAGCGGTCCCATCATGGTGCAGGTGCTGGAAGGGGAGAACGCCATCGCCCGGAATCGTGAGGTGATGGGAGCCACGGATCCCAGGAAAGCCGCGCCGGGCACCATCCGGGCCGATTTCGCCGAGAGTGTGGAAGCCAATGCGGTTCACGGCTCCGACGCTCCCGAGACGGCGGCCCAGGAGATTGCCTTCTTCTTCAGCCAGACGGAAATCCAGGCGCGGGGTTGAGTGGTGACAACGGAAGCGGAAAAGCGCTCCCTGACGGGAATGCGCCGGGAGGAGCTGGAGGCGCTTATTCTGCAGTGGGGGGAGCGCCCTTTCCGGGCCAAACAGGTGTGGAACTGGCTGCATGTGCGTCTGGCCGCCGAGGTGGCGGCCATGACCGACCTCTCCCTGGCGTTTCGGGAAAAGTTGAGCCAGTCCAGCCTGCCGTTGCGTCCCGAGGTGAGCTGTCACCGCATCAGCGCGGACGGCACGGAAAAGTGGCTGCTTTCCCTCGGGGACGGACAGCGAATCGAGACGGTCTTCATTCCCGAGGAGGATCGGGGCACCCTGTGTGTCTCCTCCCAGGCGGGATGCAGCCTGGCCTGCCCCTTCTGCTGGACCGGCGCCCAGGGATTGGCCCGCAATCTGAAGGCTGCCGAGATCGTGGAACAGGTTCTTCTGGCCCGCGCCGAAGTGGCGCAACGGGACAAGAAGCTCACCAACGTGGTCTTCATGGGCATGGGGGAGCCCCTTTACAATCTGCCCGCCCTGTTGCAGGCCTGTCATATCCTGCTCGATCCCATGGGTCTGGCCATCGGCACCCGCAAGATCACCGTTTCCACCGCCGGGGTGGTGCCGCGCATGCATCACATCGGGCGGGAACTGGGGGTGAACCTGGCCATCAGCCTGCATTCGGTGCGGGATGCCACCCGTGACGTGCTGGTGCCGCTGAACCGGAAATACAATCTCGCCGCGTTGCGTCAGGCGGCGTTGAGCTATCCCTTCAAGCAGGGACGCCGCATCACCTGGGAATATGTGCTGCTCGACGGGGTCAACGACAGCCCGGAAGAGGCGCGGGAGATGGTGCGTTACCTGCGGGAGATCCCCTCCAAGGTCAATCTGATCCCCTTCAATCCCTGGCCCGGCGTGGCGTATGCGCCGACGCCCATGGAGCGGGTGGTGGCTTTTCAGGAGATTCTGCATCACGGGGGATTGGTGACGGTGATCCGGGACCGGCGGGGAGCCGATATCGAGGCGGCCTGCGGTCAGCTCAAGGGGGCGTTGCAGGATGTGAGACCCCGAAACCGGGACCAGGATGAGCTTCCTTATGAGTAAATACGGGGGTCCGGGGGGGATTATCCCCCCCGGCGGGGTTCGGGGCGGAGCCCCGAGGTGTTGTCCGTTGCCGTAGCGGTCCGTTGCCGTAGCGGTCCGTTGCCGTAGCGGTCCGTTGCCGTAGCGGTCCGCCGCCACCCATGAAATCCCCCAAGCCGCCACCCGCACCCAACGGATCTATCGCGGCGGACCGCGGGGGG
>JADGAQ010000318.1 GCA_015231925.1 Magnetococcales bacterium | reverse complement strand
GGATGCCATGGCTATTCCAGCCATGGACCTTGGAACCTTCGGCGTTGATGCTGGGGCCCTGGACGCGAGCCAGACAGGACTGCGGGAATTTCGGACCGACGTTCATGGCATCATCGAACACCGCATGCCAACCAGGAGGGGCTGTCAGGTGTTGGTAGAGATGGAACGTCCCGGCAGAACAGCTCGCATCGAGTCCTTGCATGGTGTTGTCTCCTGAATGGTAGAAGGTGCTCCCCTGCCAAGGGGAATTTCAGACTCGGATCTCAGAGCGATTGATGAACGAGAGGGATAGACCTCCCGCGTTCGTGAACCTCCGACCAGGGATGGGGACCCCGCTGTCGCGGGTCCCCTCCCGTAGGGAGGGGATTACACTTCCTGTTCTGGAATTGAGTCTAACATCCTGTTTTTTCATTCGAATTTCCAAGATCCGCAGAATCGGATTCCAGATCCGCGCGGATCTGCGATTCTGGCGTAACATGTTGTTATTGCTTTATTCCAGATCCGACAATTTTCCAGATCTTGATTGGCACAGATTCTGCTAAAGCCGTTATAGTTATATGGTTTAATGAGAGTGATTCTTGTCTGTTTCTATCGCCTCATCCTGGCAAATCCACACCTCCGGTTTCTCGACCGGCAACATCGCCCCGGATTTGAGATCCTTGAAGTGGGTCGGCAAGACCGGGAGCCGTTCGCTTTCTTCGTTCTCCGAACCAAGCAGCATGCCTTCCACGCAGAGGTATCCAAGCTTGGAGCGAATCGCCGACGGCAATCCGTAATCCTGCGGGTTGCGGAAAAACTTCAGATAGCCGTTGGTGGCCAGCACATGGATACGCTTGATGATGGTGTCGCTGCCGCCCAGACCGGCCTTGTTCTCGAAGTGCTCGGCAAACTGGCTCGGGGTGTAGGCTCGCCCCTGCAACGCCTCGTCGTAGATCAATTGCAGGATGACGTCGTGCTTGCGGCGGCGTTCGGCGTCCAGCTTTTCGCCGATACTCTGGCGGACCAGTCGTTCTCCGCGAAGATCGGTTGCCACCCAGCGTCCCTCCCGCTTGTCCACCAGCATGGGGGCTAGGGCCGGGCCGTTGCGCAGTTCGAAATGGAGCATCCGCTCCGAACGTTCTTCGTCCGGGCGATGCATGAGGAGGCCGCTGGTGTAGAAGCCGCGCAGGCTTCCCGCGCCGCTCAGGAAGCGGAAGGGATCTTCCTTCAACTGCTTTTTGTCGATCTTGCTGGTGTGGTGGCAAAGAATCATGCCGGTCTCGGGGTTGACCTCTTCGCGGACGCGCTCCAGCCGTTCCTGGAGGAAGAAGAGCATGGCGCTGTTGTCATTTTCTCCACCGCTATCGGGGCCGCCGTCGAAGACGTTGCGGAGAGGATCGACGCAGATGATGTCCGGCGGGGTGGTCGGGAAATCCTTCTTGATGGTGGCAACCGTGCGGGCCACCCCGTCGGCGTTCAGGATTATCCGGACCTTGGGGGTGGTCACCAGGTTGACTCCCGCCAGGGCGAGGGTCTGCCGGGGCAGTCCAAGCGATTTCATGCGCTCCCGCAGGTAGTGATACTGGATCTCGGTTTGGAGGTAGAACACCCCGAGAGGCCTGGCTGGGGAGAACCCCAAAAACTCCCGACCGGCGGCCATGTGCGCCAGCAGGTGAATGAGCAGATCGCTCTTGCCCACCTTAGGCGCGCCGCCGATGACCAGCAGTCCACCGGGGGTCAGCAGACGGGGGGCGATGAGGTCCTGGGGCATGGGGGAGTCGTCGGCCAGCAGCTCCGCCATGCGGAAACTGGGCAGCTCGCGGGCGGAAGGGTCCGTTTCCCCCGCAGGGTTCCCATACCGTTCGCAATGTCGTTCCCAAAGCCGTTGCGTTTCGTCAGACAATCGCTCCTCCGACCAGGCCGGTCGCAGCATGGCGGCGTTGTACTGGCGGATGGCTTCCCAAGCCTCTTCCAGGCTCATGCGATTTTCGTGGGCCATGCGGAGGTAATGGCCGATGGCGGCAGAGGCCCCCTCGAAGCGGGTCCAGTTGTCCTGTCCTCCCGCGCGCACCGGGGTGGTGAGTACGGCGTCCACGGGCGGCTTGGCGCAAAAGACGAGGCTGAAGTCCAGGCCGTCCGGGTCGGTGGTTGTCATGGGGGGCAAGTCAGCCACCGCTTCCGCGAAATCCCGCAGGTGAGCTTCCCGGCAGGTGATGGTGCGGAAGGTCGTCAGCCGCTTGTGGCCGTGCTTGTGATAGACCGACCCCGCCACTCGGATGGGCTGGTGAGCGGAACGGAAATGGAGGTCGCCACCCACCTTCAGGGCGATCTCGTGGCGCAGGCGGCAAACCAGGGCAAGATCCTCGCCCTCGGCGGGTTCCGACAGCTTCCAATAGGCATGCAGCTTGTTCTGTCCTTCCGTGGTGACGCCGCCGGATTCGATGACGGCGGTGGGATCGCCCAGGTGGAGGGCGAGGTGCGCCAGCTTGGCTTCCACGTTCCCGGCGTCCAGGTCCACCAGGACGGTCTGGATTTGCACCACCTCGTCGGCCCTAGCCTGCCCGCGTTGCGCAACGGTTCCTGGAATGACGTAGAAGGCGGACCCGTTGTTGGCGGCCCACTGGGCGAAGGAGAGGGCCTTGTCCGCAACCAACGGGTCCGCCTCGATCCAGGCGAGATGAGGCCGGTTGGCCAGTCCTTGACCTGGATCGGTCAGGCCTCGCAAGGGGATCAGGCCATCGCAATAGCCAAAGACCAACTCGAAGTAGGTGGCGATGGCCTTTGGATCGGGGGCCAACGCGGCGAAATTCATCGGTTTATCCGGTTGGGGCCGGGCGTCGTTGAGGTCCAGTCCGCCGGTACCGTAAGATGGACCCAGGAATTGAGACAGTCGAATAAGCTACACTTTGGCCTCAACCA
>JADGAQ010000317.1 GCA_015231925.1 Magnetococcales bacterium | reverse complement strand
CAACATGCTTGGTCATCTGAAACCTCGTCTCGTTTAATGAGGCTGCATGATGGCCAATCATGCAACCGATGGCGTTGGCCAACTTGAGACAAGGTTTTACCACGGATAAGAAAACGGATCTAAGCGAAAACTCATCCGTTTTGGCTTGAGGAAAACCCTGTTAAATCAATGCGGAAGAAGCGGATGGAAAAGCGGATGAACGGAAAACTCATCCGTTTTTGAGAGGGCGTTGGAATTCGCGGCATATTCTGGCTACTGACTCGGGAGCAAGTTCTTCCCCGGTAGCTGCCTGGTGTTCCTTAGCAATCTGCTTTGCGATGTCTCCTTTTTTGCGTTCCGGATCGGCTTTTTCAAGTTCCATCATCTTGGCCACGAATCGTTCATTCCTTTCGAATGTCGCCGCCTTATCCTGCACACGCTTTGGTTCTTCCTCGGAAGGGGCAACGGGTTCTGGTAAGGTGGTGGCAGCCGGTTGGATGGGTGTTTCTGATTTGGGAGGAGTTGCGTGGGTGTCCCATGCGGCCATTTCGGGAGGGATATCCCATTTCTGGGAGATGGCCCATTTGATAAACTTTTTCGGTTTTATTGACGTATTTTCAAACGCTTCCATGAAGTAACTATAAGAAGCAGAGTTTCTCCAAGCAACTCTAAATATCGCTATTTCATATATATCATTAAATATCTCATAGTCAGGCAATTCCTTACGGATTCCACCAAACTTCCCATGCAATATGTAACGTCCAAATATCTCAAGCCTGGAAATGTATCTTATTAATATATCGCTACTATTTACATCGATGGGTGGCTTATCTTTCGCAAATCCAGTAAGTTCAACTTGATTGGTAAAGTCTGAAATATTTTCTCTAGTCATATGGTTTAGTTTTTCATATGAATTCTTAAACCGCGTCTGAATATAACCATCCTGTAATGTAGCCTGAATCTCTTCATTAATCTCTTCATTAGTTAATGGTGGATTATCAAACGGCTCTATATCTTCTCCAAGCGACAGAAGAAGCAATTGCCAGGCTTTCAAAATAGGATATTGTTGCCACTTTTTCCAGACGATAGCAGACATTGGAACGCCTCCTTTCAAGGCGTGCCTTTCGTGAGGAACCCGGCCAGGGGGTGAAAGGTATCCCCTTTTCCGTTGGCCGACGTAGGCCGGGTGTTCGGTGTCAGGCAATCGCTTTCAAGGCTTCCGGGTTCTGGTTGGCAATCTTCAGGAGGGATACCGCCGGACCACAGGGAACCCGCCGCCCTTGCTCCCAATCCTGAACGGTTCGCACGCTCACCCCCAGCAATCCGGCAAATGCCGATTGGGTGAGCATGGCCTTTTCCCGCACCGTTCGGGGATCGGGGATGGCCATTTGAACCCGTCGGCCTTCGCCTGCCTTGATGGCCCGTATTCCTTCCAGCAACTCCTGTCCGATGTCGCGTTTCATCGTTCCAACTCCTTCCGCAGTTCCGCCAGCACCCCCGACGGGATGTTCTCCGCTTCATTCTTGGCATACAGGGTCAGCAACCAGATTTCCCCCTGGTGGTTGCGCCAATAGTAGATCACCCGCAACCCGCCCCGTTTGCCATGCCCCTTGCCCTGCCAGCGCAATTTCCGGATTCCGCCCGATCCCGGAATGACAACCCCCATTTCCGGATGCAGGACCAAAGACCATTGCAGCGCCGCATATTCCGAATCGGTCAGATAGTCGTGAACCAGTCGGGAGAATAGGGGAGCCTCGACAAAGGCCACAGAAAGATTATACGGCATTGCCGGAACTCCACGCCAGAAGAATCACCCTCTGCCCCTTTTCCGGGTTGGCAAGGGTACCACGTTCCCAACCGGGGGAGTTTCTTCGGTTCCTGCCTGCATCCGCTCCCATATGTGGCTTCCTATTTGTTGGGTGGCCTTCATCAGGGGATCGTTGCTCAAGTGGGCATAGCGTGCCGTGGTGGCCGATTGGGTGTGGCCCAGGAGCTTGCCGATAACGGGCAGGCTCAACCCCATGGTAGCCCCCACCGATGCGAAGGCGTGGCGTAGATCGTGAATCCGGAGGGTTTCCAATCCGGCGTTTCCTTTGACCACCCGCCACGTCTTGTTGATGTTCGTCATAGATTGCCCCTCAATCCGTCCGCAGATGACGAATGGGTTTCCTTCCTGGCGAGGAAGCCGGGCAAGCAACTCCAAAGCGGGAGGATTCAGGGGAATGGCCTTGGCCCCGGTCTTGGAGTCGGCCAGCCGCAACGCCCCATGCTGGAAATCCACTTCCTCCCAGCGCAAGGTCAGGATTTCGTTCAAGCGTGCCCCGGTCAAGATCAACAGCCGAAGGGCAGCGATGACGTAGGGGGAGACTGTTTCCCCCTTTTCCACCTCGGCCAAAGCCTGTCCCAGCCGCGCCAGTTCATCGTCGCTCAACAGCCGCTCCCGCTTCTCTTCACGAAATTTCTTCACATGCAGACATGGGTTGCTCCTGTCTGCACGCAACCCAACCAGTTCAAGCCAATTAAACATCACAGAGAGAAGGGCCAACACTTTATTGGCTTGATAGGGGGTTTCCTGAAGTTCGTGGTGCAGTTTGACGATATGGCTCCTCTGAACGGCATTGATGCGTTGATTCCCAAGGGAAGGGATGATGATCTTGTCGAAGAGCCTCCGATACTCAGCAATCGTGCGCGCCTTGTTGCGGGGAATGACGTGTTCGGTGTGGAATCGCTCTACCACCTCGGACACCGTGGGCACGGCCTTGGCTTCCGCCTTGGATAGGGCAGGATCTTCCCCGGCAGCCACCATGCCCAGGAGTTTGGATGCTTCCGCCCTGGCTTGCTCTGGAGTCCAGGGGGAACCATGCACCCCGATCATTACCCGCTTCTTGGCACCGTTGATGCGGTATTGGAGCAAATAGACCTTCCGCCCGGCAGGGGTGATCTTGAGCCCGAAGCCGGTCAAGTCGGAATCGAACAGGAAGGAATCCT
>JADGAQ010000316.1 GCA_015231925.1 Magnetococcales bacterium | reverse complement strand
CGGGTGGGCTTCTTCCCCGACCCTGGAGGATCTTCCTGTCGAAATCGGTTACAAATTCATGCCGGGCCTTGATCAACGTTTCGGCCACTTGGTCGTCGCGTCCGGCACTTTTTACGGGCATCTGTTTGGAAAGATTAATCAATTTCCGGAACTGTCCGAACTTCCCGACCGGTTTGGCCCAAACGATGATCAAGGCCTTCATGTCGTGTCGCGCGATTGCGGCCAAGTTTGGCCAAAAAGAGAAAGAACCGGTTTTATGGTCGTACGGGACTTAACAATTACGGGAAAAAAATGGGCAGTGTTTTAACGTCAGGCATGCAACAGTTATCAGGATACTCATGGCCCCTGTGGGCAGCTAGGTATCCTAAAAAAAAATACATTATAATAATAACATTGTTATGCTATTGTCCGGTTTCAGCTGTTAGCGAAAATGAGAAGCCAAGAGCTTGTAGTAATCCTATTAATAAATCCATAGTGTTGCTATGCAGCGTCCTCAACTCTACTCCAGAACAGGAAAATAAAATATGTGAGACTGCCCGCGCAGTCTTTCGATACCATATTAGGCCTGAATATGGCGTAGATATGCAAGTCTATACTGGGAATGCTTTTCCTGAAACAAAATATGCATATGAGGAAACTCTGTTCTATGCCATCCGGCTTGACTTCGACGATAGTAAGATTGAGTGGGTTAATAGATGCAAACTTTCATACACTTCAAGCAATTATGGCGCATGGTGCAACAGAATCCGGGCTCGTCCTGATAATATCGAATACAGATCGAAGGGTTGCGTTTCTTTTGCAACATCAAAAGATCAAGATAAACCTGATATATATACTTTTATACTAGTATTCGAAAAGCTAATCTATTATAGTACTGCAATAATTCCATATATTGACGAATCAAAACGTCCACACCAATATAAGAATATCTCTTTGGAGCCAAAACCATGAAGATAATTTCTCCTGTTCAAATCAACCTCTATTCCGGAGATTCTAATGGACGATATCGGTAAAATTATGGGCCCTTCGGTAGAGTGGCAAGTGAATTCAGACTTTATCACCTACAGCTATTTTAGTGCAGGAGATTTATTGGATAATTACATTGTAGAGGAGTATGCTGAGTACGATGAATCGGTCCGAGCGGCAAATCCGCTAACTAAATTTATAAATCCGCTAACTCTTGACCCTAGGCCCGCTCAGTTTTCCATTGAAAGTATGCTTAATGCGTGGGCTAATGTAGCAGATATATCTTTCATGGAGTCCTCTTCATTGTCGGAGGCAACGATAAGAATAGGAACGTATTATTCAAACACTAATGACGGATTTAATGGGTATGCAATCCCCAACTTTGGTAGAGATCCTGTTGCGAACGACCTTTGGATTAATAGAGATGGTTTGGGCAGCGCATTGCCTGGAAGTCGATCATTCAAGACTTTATTGCACGAAATTGGACATATACTTGGATTGGTGGATTCGTATGCGGAGGGGCAGGGTTATTCCCCTAATGTACCGCAGGATGAGAGAATCCTTAATACTGTCATGGCTGTAAAACATCCAGATGATATTTTCCAAATAGATCCATCCGTCTATCCTCAAACCCCTATGGTAGACGATATTGCGGCTATTCAGTTAATGTACGGTCCCAATATGACTTACCAGGCAGGCAATACAACGTGGAATTATGCCATGTGGGGTATTGGGCATTTTATGTACACTATTTGGGACGCTAAAGGCACCGACACTATTGATGCCTCCTATCTTTCCGACAAGGTGATGATCGATCTGCGTGATGGCCACTATAGTTCGGTTGGGTTCGATAGTTGGGAGATATTGAATCTCGGTATTGCAAGAAATGCAATAATTGAAAATGCGAAGGGAGGGAGTGGTGATGATAAGATAATAGGCAATGATAAAACTAATGAACTTTATGGGGGTGGGGGTGCGGATAAATTATATGGCGGTGGCAATACAGACTACTTATTCGGTGACGATGGCGGCGATACCCTGTATGGGGAAGCCGGAATGGATGGTTTGGAAGGTGGGGAAGGCAATGATATTTTGGATGGTGGATCTGGTGATGATTATATGGAGGGCGGTATTGGGGACGATGTATATTATATAGACTCGTCTTCCGACGCTGCTGTTGAATATGTTTCTGCGGGGGTCGATACAGTATATTGCTATTCCACAGGGACAGGTTATAAGCTTAATGCTTATGTCGAAAAGCTTGTTCTTAGTGAAGATTATGCAACGTCAGGTGCAGTGGGTTATGGAAACTCTGAAGACAATACATTAATTGGTAGAAACCCGTTCCAAAATATATTGTATGGTGAAGGTGGTCAGGATGAAATCCGTGTTGAAAACGGAACAAATAATCAGCTTTATGGTGGCGCCAATACTGATTGGTTGTATGGTAGTGATTGGAATGACACTCTAAATGGAGGAGAGGGTTCCGACCTGCTGGTTGGAGGGACGGGGTACGACCTGCTGATTGGAGGAACTGGCTTCGATGTCTATGTTGTAGATGACGGCGATGTAATCCAGGATGAGGATAGACTGGGAGCAGTTCTAATTAATTATTCCTTCTTAAGCGGTGGAACCGGGCTATCTGGAAAATATTATGGGACGGCGGGTGGTCTTACTGTTACCTATGAGTGGGCGGGCGGTGTCGGGAATTCCCTGTATTGCACTGTAAACGGGCAAACCTTCGCGATTACTAGTTTCGTCAACCAAGCGTTAGGTATCAAGTTGATCGAAATCTTTGAAGGGTCACCAGGAGGTGGAACTTCAGGTACCAACAACTCCGGAACGGGAGGGACGGGAACCTCTGGCAGTCCCGGAGGCACTGGAGGTCCTGGCGGTTCCGGAACTCCGGGTGATGGGTTGGACGATGGTGGTCTTGACGGCCCGGACGGCCCGGCGGTGGCTCCTGGCGGGGTTGCCCCAGGTGGGGGCGGCACCCCCACCG
>JADGAQ010000315.1 GCA_015231925.1 Magnetococcales bacterium | reverse complement strand
GGGACCATGATGGTCCCCAGACCCCTGCAATAATGCAAAAATGAAACAGAAACGGGATTATTCCCTGGTGCTGCGCCGGGAAGAGGCGGCAATCTTTCTGGTGGAGAGGATGTCGTCATGAGCGGCGATCGGTCTCAATTGCGGCAAAAATACCCTGTTCGACCGCCTGACCGGCAGTCGGCAACGGGGGGCAATTGGCCCGGCGTGACGGTGGAGCGCGGGAGAGAAGCTGTCGGGCAGGGGATCGGGAGATCAGCGTGGTCGATCTGCCGGGAGATCTGCGGGAGGCGGTGGAGCATCTGAGCCGGGAGGTGGCCGCTGAGGCTTGCCATCACCGGGTGGACGGGAACTGGATCGCCTTCAACCCGCCCCACGACAAGAAGGGGGGCCAACCCTCCGCATCGAGCTTCACGGCGAAGGTCGAGGGCGAAGGTCGAGGGCGAACGGCAACGAATGGGGGGATGAGGCCCCCCCTTGCCCCCCCGCGGTCCGCTGCGTTTCTCAAGATCGCATTTGGAATCGGCTTTTTGTGCTTTCATTGGCTGCAGCGGACCGCGACGGCAACGGACACGGCAACGGACACGGCAGCGGATACGGCAGAAGATACGGCAGCGGATACGGCAGCGGATACGGCAGAAGATACGGCAGCGGATACGGCAACACCTCGGGGCTCCGCCCCGAACCCCGCCGGGGGGGATAATCCCCCCCGGACCCCCGTATGAACAGAAAAAGGACGCATCCCTATACGGGCACGATTTACAACGTGTTGACCGCCGCTTCAACCCCCGCCGCGTAATCGGGGTCTGCCTTGCGGAAGTGGTCCAGCGCCTTGGCCACAATATCGGCCGGCACCCCCAGAATGTGACGCGCGATGTTGCCGCAAAGCTGCTGCCGCTGATCGGGGCTCATCAGACGGAACAACGCCCCCGCCTGGCTGTAATAGTCTTCATCCTCCCGATGGTTGTAGCGGTCGGCAACACCGTCAAGGGCCAGCGGCGGTTCGGCGACGGACGGATTCTCCTCATATTCCCCGAACCGGTTGGGCTGATAGTTCACCAAACCGCCCTGATTGCCATCCACCCGCGCCGCGCCGTCCCGATGGAAGAAACGGGCGAAAGGACACCGTGGCGCATTGACCGGAATCTGGTGATGGTTGACCCCCAGCCGGTAACGGTGAGCGTCCCCGTAAGAAAAGAGGCGACCCTGAAGCATCTTGTCCGGAGAAGCCGCGATGCCGGGAACCAGATTGGCCGGGGTGAAGGCCGCCTGTTCCACATCGGCAAAGTAGTTTTCGGGGTTTTTGTTCAACTCCAGAATCCCTACCTCCATCAGCGGATAGTCGGCATGGGGCCAGACCTTGGTGAGATCGAAGGGATTGATGCGATAGCTCTCCGCCTCCTGTTCCGGCATGATCTGCACACAAAAACGCCACCGGGGGAAATCCCCCCGTTCGATGGCCTGATAAAGATCCCGTTGCGCCGATTCCCGATCATTGGCCACCACCTGGGACGCCTCTTCATCGGTCCAGGTGGCGATGCCCTGCATCGACTTGAAGTGGAACTTCACCCAGAATCGCTCGTTGACCTCATTGATGAAGCTGTAGGTGTGGCTGCCGAAGCCGTGCATCTGGCGATAGTTTTGCGGAAGGCCCCGGTCGGACATGAGGATGGTCACCTGATGCAACGATTCGGGATGACGGGTCCAGAAGTCCCAGGCGGCGATGTTGGAACGCAAATGGGTGCGGGGATCGCGCTTTTGGCTGTGAATGAAGTCCGGGAACTTCAGCGGATCCCGCAGAAAGAAGACCGGCGTGTTGTTGCCTACCAGATCCCAGTTGCCCTCCTCGGTGTAGAACTTGAGGGCGAAACCCCGCACGTCCCGCTCCGCATCCGCTGCGCCCCGTTCCCCGGCCACCGTGGAAAACCGCAGAAAGGCGGGAGTCTCCTTGCCGATCTCGGCGAAGACCTTGGCCTTGCTGTAACGGGTGATGTCCCGGGTGATGCGCAGTACACCGAAGGCTCCCGAGCCCTTGGCATGCACCACCCGCTCCGGAATGCGCTCCCGGGCGAAATGGGCCAGCTTTTCGATCAGCCACCAGTCCTGCAACAGCGCCGGTCCGCGTCGTCCGGCGGTGAGGGTGTTCTGGTTGTCGGCGACAGGGTGGCCGTTGTTGGCCAAAAGGGGGTTTTTGCTCATGTGATAAAACTCCAATTCGGTTGTATTGGTCGGATTGACCGGAGCTATTCCGGTCCGCAGAGACAATCGGCACAAATGCCTTGTAATTCCAAATGGATGGAATCGATGCGCCCCCACTCCTCGAAACCGGGGGGAGGGGTGACGGCGGCGGTTTCGGGTGGTTCGCAGTCACTCACCTTGCCACACCGCAGACAAACCAGATGGTGATGGGGCCGGGTGTTGCGATCGTAACGATTGCTGGCCCGATGCACCCCGAACGGCGCGATGTAGTTTTGCTCCACCAAAAACTGCAGCGTTTGATAAACGGTGTTGCGGGAGATGGTCGGCAGGCGTTGCCGTACTCCCAGATAGACCATTTCGGCATCCGGATGGATATCGCTGCAACTGACCTCCCGGAAGACTTCCAGCCGCTGATGGGTGGCCTTGTGGCCATTGCGCCGCAACTGCTGGCGCAGCCAGTCCATGCGATGGCCCTGGGTTTGCTCGGGACTTTTCATGATGTGTTACCAAATAGTAATTATTACTGAAAAGGAACATAGCCCAATCCCGTGGGGAGGTGCAAGCCATTTTTCAGGGGAGGGCGTTGCAACGGCCTCGCAGCCGGGCGTGGATCTATTAATATCCTTTGACTTTCAATATGTTATCTTTTAAAAAGTAAAAAAAGAAAATGTTCTATCCGTTGAATTTTCAGTTGTAAATCTTCTATGCCGCGTCCACTTTGGAATGCGTAATTTTTCTGTAACTATTCAGGATCCCGCGTAGCGCGATATGAC
>JADGAQ010000314.1 GCA_015231925.1 Magnetococcales bacterium | reverse complement strand
CAAGAAATCCCTGCGTGAGGCGTTCGAGATACGCAAGCAGATTTTCGAACGGCGCTCCGAATTCCTCAATCGCATGCTCTGGGCCACCGGGGACAACGCCAGGGAAGGGTATGTGCGGCTGCATCGGGATGAGTTGAACAACTATCTGGCCATGGTGTCGCGTCAGGATCCGGATACCGCAGGCCGCGAGGCCCTGGAAGTGGCCCTGGCGCGCAAGGGTTTGCTGCTCAAGATCACCGCCGAGATGCGTCAGGTGGTGCGCATGGCCAAGAACCCTCAACTGGAGGTCATCAGCCGGCGTCTGACCGCGACCCGCAAGCAGTTGGCGGCCCTCACCCTTTCCGGCCCCACGGCGGAAACCAAGGACAATCACTTGAAGGTGCTCAACGAGTTGCAGGAGAGCGTGGACAAGCTGCAGCTCGATCTGGGGCGCAGCAGCCAGCGGTTTCGCCGTTCGGTGGCCAAGGTCGGGGTCGATCAACTGGTCGAACACCTGCCGGAGGATGCCGCGCTGGTGGATTTCCTGGTCTATGCCGAGCGTGGGCGCAACCGCCTGCTGGCCGGGGTGCTGCGCAAGGAGAACGGCAAGGGGGTCTTCACCATGGTGCCGTTCCGCACCGACATGGATGAGATCCAGAAGGTCATCGTCGATTACCGGACCAAGATCCAGGAAGAGAATGTCGATGAGGACGAGTTGATCAAGATGGGGCAGGAGACCCATGACGTGGTCTGGCTGCCCCTCAAGCAGGCCCTGGATGGCCGCAAGGTGGTCTACGTGGTCCCGGACGGCATGCTCAACATCTTGCCATTCTCGGCCCTGATCGACGAGGAGAGCGCCTATCTGGCCAAGAGCATGGACATCCACATCCTGACCTCCAGCCGCGACCTGCTGCCGTCGGAGACGCCCTCCGCCACGGGCGGGGTGCTGATCCTGGCCGGACCGGATTACGACTCCGACAAGGTGGTGGACCGGCAGGTGATCAAGGAGATCGAAGGGAAGCGATCCGCCTCCTCTTCGGAGGTGCGTGACGGGTTGCGGGCCTTCTCCCAGGGGATGCGGGGGTTGCGCTTCGATCCGCTGCCGGGGGCCGAGAAGGAAGGGAAACTGATCGTCGGGCAGGTGGAGGAGCGCAAGAAGGCCAACCGGATCTTCCTCAAGTTCGATGCCCAGGAGAAGGTGGTGCAATCCATTGCTCAGCCGCCGGAGGTGTTGCATATCGCCACGCATGGATTTTTCCTGAAAGCCGATGACAACCTCAGAAAGCGGCTGATGAAATTGCAGCGCGGCGGCGATCTGCAATTGCCGCCGCCGGGGGACAATCCCTTGTTGCGCTCTGGCCTTGCTTTTGCAGGGATCAATGGCAACGCCGGATTCCTCGGGGAGATCGACACCAACAACGACGGTGTCCTGACCGCCCTGGAGGTGTTGGCCCTCGATCTGACCGGGACCAGGCTGACGGTGCTTTCCGCCTGCGAGACCGGGTTGGGGGAGATTCACGAGGGCGAGGGGGTGTATGGTTTGCGGCGTTCCTTCCAGGAAGCGGGTTCCGAGGCGGTGATCGCCTCCTTGTGGGAGGTGAGCGACGCCGGTACGCAAGCCCTGATGACCGGACTCTACAAGGGGCTGATGGCGGGCAAGACCCCGCATGACGCCTTGCGGGAGGCACGTCAGGAGCTGATGGATTCCAAGGAGTGGGGTTATCCTTATATCTGGTCGGCTTTCATGCTGGTTGGGAAATAATTTCCTGATCCAAGGGGGAGATCGCGATGGCCAAACGGATCGATTTTGCCGCAGGGCGGTTACACGGTGCCTTGACGCGGGTGCTGGAAGCGGACGACCGGATCGTGGTTCCCGGCGAGGAGATGCTGCTGCGGGCGATGTTCCAGCGGCAGGGGAACGATCTGGTCCTGCGGGGCACCGGGGAGCACGCGGGTCAGACGGTCCAGGTGCCCGGTTATTTTCAGCATGCCACGCCCCCGGATTTGTTCACCCCCTTTGGCGCCCGCATCACCGGGGATCTGGCGGTGCGTCTTGCCGGGCCTTTGGCGCCGGGGGTATACGCCGAGGCCGAGGCCGGTACTGGCCAGACCGGGATCGGCACCGTGGATTCGGTCTCCGGCGAGGCCAGCATCGTGCGCACCGGGGTGACGATTCCGGTCACCCAGGGGATGCCCCTCATGGAAGGGGACATCGTGCAGACCGGGACCAAGGGGAGCGTCGGTCTGATCTATGCCGACAAGTCCACGGTGGCCCTGGGCGACAACGGGCGGCTGGTGATCGAGAAGATGGAGTTCGATCCGGCGGCGGGTACCGGGAAATCCTCCACCAGTGTGGTGCAGGGGGTCTTTTCCTTCACCAGCGGCGCGGTGGCCAAGCTGGGTCCCGCCAACATGGTCTTCAAGACCCCGGTGGCCGAAATCGGCATCCGGGGCACCACTGTGGCCGGTCAGGCCGCAGCGGAAGGCAAGGAGAACACCATCACCCTGATGAAGGATGCGGACGGCGGCGTCGGGCAGATTTCGGTCACCAACTCCGCCGGCACCCAGTTGCTCACCCAGCCCAACCAGAGCACCTCCATCTCCAGTTTCAGCGCCCCGCCGGCCCCGCCGGTGATCCTCTCCGCCGCTCAGGTGGCCCAGCGTTACGGGTCTGCCATGCAAGCCATGCCCCCTCCCCAGGTCATTCCCCAGGTGACGAAACCGGCGGAACAGCACAAGGAAGATGCCAAGAAGGAAGGGGAGAAAAAAGAGGGCGAGGCCAAGGAAGGGGAGAAGAAAGAGGGCGAGGCCAAGGAAGGGGAGAAAAAGGAAGGGGAAAAAGAAGGGGAGAAAAAAGAAGGGGAGAAAAAAGAGTAAGCATAAAATAAGCAGTATTACAGATAAAAATATAAGATTTGACAAGTCAAATTTATAGTAAGACAGAAGGTATAACAGTAAAAACAATAAGATGAAACCCAAATAGTTATTAAAATAA
>JADGAQ010000313.1 GCA_015231925.1 Magnetococcales bacterium | reverse complement strand
GTGCCCGAACGCGGCATGCCCACAACGAATACCGGCCTCTCGGACGAGACCCCGAAACCCCGCCGCTGCCGGAAAAAAGCCCCGTCACAAACCGCCATCAACTCCCCGAAACCCGGCGCCTGCAGCCCGGCCCCCGCAGCCAGATGCCCCCGATCCCACTCGTTGGCCAATCGCGCCTGCTCGAAAGCCTCCTCGTATTGCCCCGCCCGGTCCGCCATCTCCGCCAGGGCGTGATGCAACAACGGACGCTCCCCATGCTCCGCTCCCAGAACGGCCAGGCGCTGCCGGATCCGCGCCCGATCCGCCTCCCCCCCCGA
Source organism: Magnetococcales bacterium (assembly GCA_015231925.1). Classification (NCBI taxonomy): domain Bacteria; kingdom Pseudomonadati; phylum Pseudomonadota; class Magnetococcia; order Magnetococcales; species Magnetococcales bacterium. The sequence continues at coordinate 2,707 of JADGAQ010000313.1, read as the reverse complement.
CGGATGCCACTGATGATGCGCCACGCCTCCCCAACCTCCCGCCCCGCCTCCAGCAGAAGACGCGCCTGCACCTCCGCCGCATCGGCCTCCCCGAAAGCCACGCAAGCCTGGGCGAACAACAGCCGCAACGCCGAATCCCCGCCATCCCGAAGCAAGACCCACTCCACCAGACGCTTCGCCACCCCGAACCCCGCCGCATGCCGACACATCAGCCGCGCCAGACGCCGGTACCCTTCGATGCGCCCCGCTTCATCCCCCCCGTCCAGCGGACCCCACTCGGCCAGCCGCCCCGCCGCCGCGAAAGCCGCCACCTCCTGCAGCAGTTGCGGGAAAAAGAGCCTGCCGTTGCGCTGCAAAGCCTGCCCGGCCAGGGAGCGGGCCTCGGCATAGCGTCGCAACATCAGCGAACAGGCCGCCTGCCGGGCGGGCAGATCGGCGTTGTCCGGCTCGCGAAGCGCGGCGCGGGCATACGCCTCCCCGGCCAGCCGCCACGCCTCGCGCTCCTCCTCGATCAGCCCGATGTTGAAGGGAATCGAGGCCCGCTGCGGATAATGCTCCTCCAGAACCTCCAGTCGCGCCAGAGCCTCGTCCCGGGAACCCAGCGCCGCTTCACTCACCGCCAGGGCTTCCGCCGCGTCCACCGCGCCGGGATCCCGCGACAAGGCCTCGCGAAAGGCGCACGACGCGCCGCCGGGATCCCCGGCCTCCAGAAGGGCCAGACCCAGGGTGTGGTGCAGACGGGAAGAGGCGGGGTCGAGAGCGAGCGCCTTGCGAAGAGCCGCAACGGCGTCCGCAGCACGTCCGGCCTTCAGAAGCGCACGGGAGAGTTGCAAAATGATGTCGATGCGTTGCGGTTGCCCCTCCAGCGCCCGCAGATAACAGACGCAGGCCAGCCGCGCATCCCCCGCATCAAACGCCAAACCCCCGGCGAGGAACCAATCGCCGGGGGTTCGGGGAAGCACCGGATCGACCGGTTGAGCCATGAATCGTCAGTCGACGTTGGGAGAACTGAGGAATTTCACCATTCCCTGGGAGATCATCTCCTCCAGGGTGTCGCGGGTGGCGGAATATTGCACCCCCTGCAACAAAATGTCCAAACCGGGATCGGTCGAAGCGGACTGGTTGCGAATGCTGATCAGGGTGTCACCGCCGACGTTGGAAATCGACAGCGACTCGGAAGAGAGGCCCACGCAAAAACCGGAAGCTCCCAGACAGGTGTTGAAACCCACCAGAGTGGTGCCACCGGCGTTGGTGCTGTCCAGAATGCCGATGACATCCTGCCCGATGCAGAAGTCGGTGATCACCGTGGTGCCGCGATCATAAACATCCGAAACACAGAAGCATTTCGGCAGATTCGGGTTCATGAAGTTTTCGTAGTTGGTGGTGCAGGAGAATTTGACATCGAACTTGAAGGTGTCGCAGCCCTCGCCACCGGTCAGACGGTCGCTGCCGTCGGAACAGACGAACAGACAGGCGGAACAGACGCTGGTCAACGAAAGGGTGGAGGGGTAGTTGGTGCCGGCGCAGTAGGAGGTGCAGGCCACGAAGGCGGTTCCGGACCAGCAGGATCCGGAGACGCACTCCCCGTAACCGGGATCGAGAATGTCGTTGCCCGCGCCGCCGACCAGCAGATCGTCGCCGTTTTCACCGAAGAGCCAGTCGTTGCCGGCTTCGCCGCAAAGGGTGTCGTCGCCGAAGAAACCGCGCAGGATGTCGTTGCCGTCCCCGCCGAAAAGGCTGTCGTCGTCACTGGCGGAAAAGTCGGCGAAGCCGCCATTGGAGACCCCGCCGAAGAGACAGTCGGCGCAGTCGCCACCGTAGAGGGTGTCGTTGCCGGATCCGCCGTAAAGCCGGTCGTTGGAGGCTGCCCCGGAGAGGGTGTCGTTGCCGGCGCCGCCATCCAGAATCGGGGCGTAGCCGCAGAAATAGGTGTTATCCGTGCAAATGCCGGCGCCGGCGCAGACCGTCAGGGTGTCGTTGCCGTCCCCGCCGTGCAGGAAGCGGGTGCCGTACCCGTTGGAGGAGGTGGCCGCGCAGGCGTTCAGCACGATGGAGTCGTTGCCGGAACCGGCGAAATAGCACTCCGTGAAACTGGTTCCCGAAGTCCAACTGGCGGTATCGGCGTTGGCGGTGCCCTGGGTGGCGCAAAAGAGCGGATTGTTCATGCCGCCTTCCTGATCCACATCCGGGGCGGAGCAGGTCAGCAGGTCGGTGAGGGACATGGTGGCGCAGGCGTTGGCCCCGCGCACCCCGTAAAAGTTCAGGATGACCTTGTCCCGCACATCGCTGGTACCCATGCCGTTGAAGGTCACGGTGGTGTAGGCGCAGGAGTAGCTGGTACTGACGCCGATGCAGCCGGAGGTGATGGTGGCCGCAGCCAGTTGCGCCAGGGAGAAGCTGGTTCCCAGACAGCTTGGCACCAGACACATGTTGGCGTGGGTGAAACAGAGGGTGTCGCCCTCGGCGGGGTTCCAGTCGTAGAGGTTGACGCAATAGGATTGACCCAGACAGGCATGGCCGGAAGGCAGACTGTGCAGATCGACCCAGAAGGTGTCGGCCCCGTCGCCGCCCAACAGGTAGGAGGTCTTGGGGACGGTGGTTCCGGAACAGCAGGCCAGGGAATCGAACCAGGCCACGCAGAGGGTATCGCATCCCGCCCCGCCGTAAAGGCGGTCCCCCAGGCTGTTGAGGCTGCCCAGCAGGAAGT
>JADGAQ010000312.1 GCA_015231925.1 Magnetococcales bacterium | reverse complement strand
GCTGCCAAAGCGCCCATATTATCACACCCTACCCACGTGAAACAGCGAGGAGCCAAAATTTTCACCCAAAATCGAAGGTCACTTGGCTGCCCTCTGGTCGCGGTAGGAACGCCGGTTTGCGATCTGTACCTGAGCAAGCCGGTTAAAAAGAAGCGGTTGCTGGAAGTCATTCAGGAGCGGACCAGCTGAACAGTCCCTTGCGATTCATGCGGAACCAGCCCAGAATGCCTCGCATTCAACCGTCCATGGCATCAGGCGATACAGCCGGAGGGACAGTATGTCGAACAGACTTGACAACGACTCCAGCTACAAACTGCTTTTTTCCCATCCAGAGATGGTGCGGGATCTGATCCTCGGTTTCGTTCAGGGGGCCTGGGTTTCGCGTCTCGACTTTTCTACTCTGGAAAAAGTGAATGGCCTCTTTGTCGGTGACGAATTCCGTGATCGGGAGGATGATGTCATCTGGCGGCTGCGCTTTGGCGATGTCTGGCTATATGTCTATATTCTGCTGGAGTTTCAGTCATCTAAAGACAATTTCATGCCCCTGCGGGTGGGAGACTACATGTTCTCTCTGTACCAGGATTTGCGCCGGGCAAAACAGTTGCCGGACAAAAAATTACCCCCCATCCTGCCGGTTGTGGTGTATACTGGAAAGCAAAGGTGGGATGTTCCGCTTGATGTCAACGAGATGATTGTTCCAGTTCCCGGCTTGGACGTCTATCAGGTTCGTATGCGGTATTTGGTACTGGACGTGGTGAGTATGGCGGAATCAGAACTGGAGTCTCTGCGTAATTTGGCGGCGGTCCTGTTCCGCCTGGAGAAGAGCCGGTCCGTTGAGACGGTTCGAGAACTGGTCAGGACACTGCAGGAATGGTTAAAGGCACCTGAGCAAATCAGCCTGCGACGGGCATTCGCCATATGGTTGAGGCGGGTATTGCTACCCAAGCGTCTGCCGAAGGACGATATTCCAGAAATAACAGATTTATATGAGGTGGATACCATGTTAGCCGAGAGCGTTCAAGAGTGGGTCAAACCGTGGATGGACCAAGGCCGCCAGGAAGAAGCCGCTTCAATACTCTTGAAGCTGATGCGCTGCAAATTTAGCCAGACACCAGACTGGGTAACCGAGAAGGTGATGGCGGCGAACTTGGAAGAGATTGAAGCATGGAGCGAAAACGTCCTATTCGCCAACTCCGTGGACGAGGTATTCGCCGACCGGCATTGATCGAAAAAATGCCCTCCAAATTCTCCGATTCTCCGTTTCTCCGTTTACGTTCGAAAAGTTTGACGAGACGTCCATTGCTCTCCAAGCGGGAATCGAAAAGGCGGGTCCACAGCTATCCGATGACGCAGAGGAAAAATTTCGACGCACCACGGACAAGCCTTTGTAGATCAGGATGATTGACGTACACTGCGTCAATTGGTCACCAAGGGCACCTTCGAACGATTTCTCCAGCTTACTTTTTGCTCGTTACAATACGTCACAGAGAATGAGTTTGACGGTGTATCACATGCTCCACCAATTAAATCAAACATTTACGGCCACTCTCAAGGTGGCCGTTTTTGTTCCAGCAATCAAATAGCAATCAACCGAAAAAAATTCCCGATCCGGTCAAATCCCTGACATGCCTGGATTCTCCCGCCAGGGGGTGATGCCTCCACGGATTCCTCGATCCTCCAACGTCAAGGGAGAGGTGTTTAGTACCACCCCCTGGCGGTCACACATGCACCCAAGATGCCGATTCCCTCCAAGGAAGAGATTCACCCTGGCAGGAACCGTTACAGGAACCGTTTCACCCCGTTACATGAAACGCAGCAGATACAGAACAGAGAGAGAGAATACCTACCCCAACCCCTCCCCATCGTCAGGGGTGGCGTGGTGGTGGTGGTGTTTTTCTGTTGAGAACAGCAGGGGGGATCAGTGCGGCAGGAAGGATTTCAGAATGAGCGTGATGACGCCGCCAACGGTGATGGCTGCACCCCACTTGAGAGGAGCCAGTTCAACTTGAAGGTCGCGTTTTGTGACGAGTTCGTTTTGTGCTGTGGCGATGACGCGAATTACCTCCTCCGCTTGTTCGGCTTGGAACCCGGCAGCTTTGAGACGATCCACCAATTCCAGGGAGTCAAAAGTGACTGTGGCCATGGTTGCTCTCCAAGTGAAAATTGATCTCCATTCCACCCTACCACAAAAAATCACCCCCTTGGAATTTTTTTTCAGTTGCCGCAAGTTTCCCGTTTACTCTCCTTGGCTATTGCCGCACGATTTTGGACAGGAGATTCGTAACCTCCACAACCAACGGCGGACCACCGCCACCGACAGAATGGCGTTTTTTTGTGCCTGCTTTCCAGCTTGGTGCAACTCCCAGCATTGAATAGCGCCATGCTCCGGGGGGATTCCCCATGTCCAAGCCGAAAGGCCAAAAGGGAATCACCCAACCGTTGGTGGGGTTACGAACCCCCGGAGTCTGGCCGCTTCGTAACCGTCCACGACTCCGGCAACGTCATCAGCCAACGGAGTCACCCATTATGAGCAACCCCCGTACCACGTCCGGCACCAGCAACCTTCAATCGCCAGAACCACCCCGTCCACCTGAAGCGTGGAAAACCCATTCCACCCCGCCGACAGGCCACAAAGACCTTTTTGACCCGGCGTTTCGATCATGGCACTTCCACAGCAATCCCTCGGACGCCTTTGCCGGATATGTCCGAAGAGCGAAAGGCGCCGCAACATTTCTGCATTTCGTCTTCAGCGAGTTGAGCCGAACCGCTTTTGAGCAACAACGCGACGATCCCGGCGGCTTCCTGCCTCAAGTCACGCTTTACAGGCCGGAAATGGACGGACTTGTTGAAATCCTGGCCGTGATCGGTGAATCAATTGACCTTGCAAATGACGCCTCGGAATCCATGGTTGCCGCCGCCAAGGAGTCCCGGCCATGAGAACGCTCCCCTGGCGGAAGGTCCGCAGTGATTTAATGGTATGGTCCGCCCCGCTCCAAAAACGGCATCAGTGTGCCACGGCATCAA
>JADGAQ010000311.1 GCA_015231925.1 Magnetococcales bacterium | reverse complement strand
CATCTTCTGACCCCTGCCGACACGGTCATGCTCTACCTCCTGCCCATCATGGCGGTGGCCTTCCGCTATGGGCAAAAACCCTCCCTGTCCGCCTCCGCCCTCTCCGTCGCCGCCTACGACTTCTTCTTCGTGCAACCCTACTACACCTTCTCGGTTGCCGAGCCGCAGCACATTCTGACCTTCGCCATCCTCTTCGGGGTGGGCCTGCTCATCAGCGGCCTGATGGCGCGCATTCGTCGCCAGGAGCAGAACGCCCGGGACCGGGAGGCTCAAACCGATGCCTTGCACCACCTGAGCCGGGAGATGATGTCCATTCGGGAGGTGGACACCGCCTCCCGGATCATCACCCGTCAGGCCCAGGCCATTTTCGGCGGCGAAGCGGCCCTCTATCTGGAAGGAACGGGCGGCGAACGGCTTCTCGCCTCGGCCTGTCCCGAGACATTTCGACCCGACGCCCTGTCCGAACAGACCATGAGCTGGAGCGGACGCCACGGTCGGGCCGCCGGACGCGGCACCGTCAATCAGCCCGGAGGGGAGATCACCTGTCTGCCTCTGGCCACCTCCCGCACCCTGGGGGTCCTGGCACTGCGCATCGCGGAGCAGCGCTTCTTCGATGTCGATTACAGCCATTTTCTGGAATCTTTCGCCCGGCAGGCCAGTCTGGCCATCGACCGGGCCCGCTTGAGCGAGGAGGCGGGCGCCATCGCCATTCGCGCCAAGGCCGAAGAGCTGCGCAGCGCCCTGTTGAGCATGGCCTCCCACGATCTGCGCACACCGTTGGCGGCCATCACCGGCGCCGGAACCACCCTGCGGGACGACCGGGGCGCCCTGGACGAAACCCAACGCATCGAACTGCTGGAGACGCTCTGTTCCGAAGCGGAACGCATGGAGCGACTGATCGCCAACCTTCTGGACATGGTGCGCCTCGAATCCGGAGGCTGCCACCTGCGCCGCGAATGGGTGCCCTTCGAGGAGCTGGTGGGCTCCGCCCTGGCCCGGCTGGAAAAACGCTGTCAGGATCGACCCATCTCGGTGCAGGTGGACGAATCGGCAGCCATGGGTCATGTCGATCCGATATTCTTCGAACAGGTATTGCTTAACCTGTTGGATAATGCCATCAAATATACTCCCCCCGGATCCCCCATCTTTCTCGAGGTGACGGGCGGAACGGAGGAGGTCAACATCCGGGTGATGGATCAGGGACCCGGCCTGCCCCCCGGCGAGGAGGCCCGGCTCTTTGAAAAGTTCACCCGAGGCAACACCTCCGGCATCCCCGGTTCGGGTCTGGGGCTGGCCATCTGCCAGGGAGTCGTCCTGGCCCACGGCGGCACCATCCGGGCCGGGAACCGGGAAGCGGGCGGGGCCGAGTTTCACATCGTCCTGCCCCAACCACCGCTGCCCGCCGAATGGCTGCTGGTGGAACAGGGAGGCGTTCCGGCACCGGATATTGGAGAATAAGCCAACGGGAAAACCCTTCTGGAATATAAATTTAAGTTCAAAACAGATAAGTCAAAGGATAGAACATTTTCTTTTTTTGATTTTTTAAGGATAACATATTGAAAGTAAAAGGACTTAATAATAAAACCCCTTGATTGCGGGAGTTTCCCAACTCCCTCGGAGAATCCCATGACGGATAAAGGATGCCGCGTTCTGGTCGTGGAAGACGAGCTGCAAATGCGCCGTTTCCTGCGCACGGCCCTCTCCGCGCGGGATTTCGACGTCAGCGAGGCGGAAACCTTGCGGGATACCCGTCTGGCGGTGACCGCCCACCCGCCGGAGATCATCCTGCTGGATTTGGGATTGCCGGACGGGGATGGCATCGATTTCGTCCGGGAGTTGCGGGAGTGGAGCGCCATCCCCCTCATCGTCATCTCGGCGCGGGGACGGGAGGACGACAAGGTGGCCGCCCTCGATGCGGGAGCCGACGACTACTTGACCAAACCCTTCGGGGTCAACGAGTTGATGGCCCGCATCCGGGTGGCCTTGCGCCATGCCGTCGGCCTGCAAAGCAACATCTCGGTGGATGCGGTTCTGGAGGTGGGCCCCCTGCGCATCGATCCCTCCCGACGGGAGGTGCAGGTGGGCGGCGCGGCAGTCACCCTGACCCCCATCGAATACCGGCTGTTGCTGCACATGGCCCGCAACGCCGGGCGGGTCCTGACCCATCGCCAGTTGCTCAAGGAGGTCTGGGGCCCCTCCTACGCCCACCAGACCCACACCCTGCGGGTCTTCATGGCCCAGTTGCGCCGCAAGATGGAGGCCGATCCCGCCCGCCCCCAGCTCCTCATGACGGAGATGGGGGTGGGTTACCGGCTGCGGGATTTTCGGGAATAAGGGGTTACACCCCTCTCCAAAAGCGCGGGAAGAAGAGAATCAACACGGTGAACAGCTCCAGCCGGCCCGCGATCATGGTCACGGTCAACAGAAGCTTGCCCACATCGGGGACGAAGGCATAGTTCTCCACCGGCCCCACCTTGGCGATGCCGGGACCGACGTTGGCAATGCAGGCCAGAGAGGCGGAATAAGCCGTGGTGAAGTCGAGGCCCACCGCCGCAAGCACGATCACCGACAGCAGCATGACGAAGAGAAACACCACCACCATGATCAGGCTGCCCTCCATGACCTCGGGGGCGATGGCCACTCCGGCGTATTTGGGCACGATGATGCGCCGGGGAGAGATCAACCGGTCCAGAATCGCCTTGAACAGCTCCCACACCATCACCAGCCGCACCACCTTGATACCGCCTGCGGTCGAACCAGCCATGCCACCGATCACCATCAGATTGAGCAGGATGACCTGCAAAAAGAGGGGCCACTTGGCGAAGTCGTCGTTGGCATAACCGGTGGTGGTCATGATGGAGATCACATTGAAAAAGGCATGGCGCATGGCCACTTCCAGCTCCTTGCCCTGCTCCAGCATCAACACCACCCCACAGGCCAACCCCACCACCACGATGATGGCCAGGTAGGTGACCAGCTCCGGATCCTTGAAGACCCCCCCAATCCTTGCGGTAGATCAACCGGTAGTGCAGCAGGAAGTTGGCCCCCGCTACG
>JADGAQ010000310.1 GCA_015231925.1 Magnetococcales bacterium | reverse complement strand
AGGATGGGGGGATGAGGCCCCCCCTTGCCCCCCGCGGTCCGCTGCGATAAATCCGTTAGGTGCGGGTGGGGACTTTTGGGATTCCATTGGTGGCAGCGGACCGCAACGACAAAGGATCAAGGCTACGGACCACACCTCGGGGCTCCGCCCCGAACCCCGCCGGGGGGGATAATCCCCCCCGGACCCCCGTCCTACCCTCGTCTGAATACGAACTCGTTGCAGGCGATGGGCGTATCCCCCGGACGCACGCCGACGCTTTCGAAACCCAGCGGCTCCACGAAATCCACCACCTCCCGAACCGAGGCGTATTCGTAGGGATAACCGCCCACCCAGTCCACCATGTTGTGATAAAACCCCATGCCCCGACGCTGTTTCAGCGGATTGCTGCGGGTGTGAATACCCTTGGCCACAATGGCGGCAAGAGCCGTCAACCCGGTCAGCACCCGGCGCAGCCATCCGGGAGAGGCCACGTACAACCGTTTGATGTACCACCACAAGGGACTCGACCAGTGCCGGTTGTACAGAGCCAGCACCAGAACACCGCCCGGAGCAACCCGTCCGGCGGTCAGACGCACCGCCTTCCACATCTCTCCGGTATGGTGCAGCGAACCCCAGGCGTAGACGCAATCAAAGCGGCCCAGCCCTTCCTGAAAGGTGGCATCCAGGGCATCCCCGCGCAAAAGGGTGACCTCGCCCTCCCCGGCAGAAAAACGGCCCACATTATCCCGGGAGGTCTCCACGCACACCGGATCGTAGTCGAACCCCGTCACCCGGGCAAAATGGTCCCGCGCCGCCAGCAGAAACAGGCCGCTGCCGCAGCCCACATCCAGAAAAGAGTCCCGATGCGCGGGAGAACAGCTCTCCAAAAGCGCCGCGACATGCCGTCGCGCGTCTTGCAAGGCGGCGTCATTCAAGGTAGTACTGAATTCTCGCCAATTTTGTCCGAAAGCAAAGCGTGGCTGATCCGTCATGAACAATCTCTCCTGGAAGAACAGGGCTCGCTGTATCCGTTTCCGGTCGTGGATCAGCGTATGAAATTCTCCTTCGTCTGTCACGAATTCCCCCCCATCGGCGGTGGGGCAGCCTCCGCGCTCGATCAGTTCACCGCCGCATTGGCCCTTCGGGGCCATCGCATCCAGGTGATCACCATCGGACTGGGCTGGAAGGATACCGTGGTCACCGAGGCCTCAAACCGGGAAATCGTGCGTCTCGGCACGGGACGGCGTCGGGTGCTGGCCCCCTCGGCTCCGCAACTGGCCGCCTCCTATCTGGCATTGCGCCATGGCGCGCCGGCCCATCTGGAACGGTTTTCCCCGCAGGCGCTGGTGGCCTTTTTCGCTTTTCCCGCAGGACACGCCATGCGGCCTGCAGCCCGGCGGCTGGGCTGCCCCCTGATCGTCTCGTTGCGCGGTTCGGACGTACCGGGATTCTCCCCGGCCCGATGGGGACTCCTGCAAACCCTGATGCCCCTTCTGGTGCGTCCGGTCTTGCGGCAAGCCGATCGGGTTCTGGCTAACGGCGCCGCCCTGGGTCGGATGGCCGAAGCCTTTCTGCCCGGTCTGACCTGGCACAATCTGCCCAACGGCACCGATCGCAAGCGGTTTCACCCCGGTTCCCTGGATCCCCTGGAAACCCCCTTGCGCACTCTTTTCGTGGGACAGTTCATCCGGCGAAAACGCTGTCTGGAGTGGCTGGATGCCCTGCACCGTCTGGGACAACAAGGCATTCCCATCCGGGCAACCCTGGTGGGAGACGGTCCGCTGTATCCGGAAGTGCGCAAAAAAGCCGCCGCATTGCCCGCAAACATCACCGTGCATCTGACGGGATCTCTCCCCCGGGAGCAGTTGCCCGACATCTACCGGCAACACCATGTGCTGTTGCATCTGTCCACGGCGGAAGGCGTCTCCAACGTTTTGCTGGAAGGCATGGCCTCGGGACTGGCGGTGGTGGCTTCCCGACCGGCGGTGGATCCGTCCATGCTGCCGGCGGTCTCCGTCGTGGACGATCCGACCCCGGATAACATCGCCCTGGCGGTGGCCCGTTTGCATGCCGATCGCGACCTGCTGGTCTCCCGACAACGGGCCGCGCTCCACCTGGCGCCGGACTGGGAGGCAACGGTCGAAGCGTTTCTCGATCAGGTCAGTGGCCTGTGTTCCTGATCGGTCCGGCATCGGCGGCGCAGGCGGGCGATTCGAGCAACAGGAAGATCTTGTTGCCCCCGGAAAAGAGATCATTGCCGAAAAACAGGGCGTAAAGCAGATAGGTCGCCAGACGCTTGCCCGGTCCGTAAGTACCGATAACCTGGTCGTACCCGGCCCGGTTGCGCAGACGCGCATACCAGGGATAGGCCAGCGGCCAACCCCAGGTGCGGGAGTAGAGAACCTTCAGACCCTCTCCCGTCACCAGGGAGCAAAGGCCCGTCTCATCATAATGGCGCAGGTGGCCCATATTCCGGGCCATCTCATCCAGCTCCCCCCCCGGAACCGTGAGAATCAGGCGACGACACCATTGACCCATGTGCCGCACCGCCTCTTGGTGACGATCGATATGTTCGATCACCTCGGAGCAGATGCCCAGATCCAGCACCTTGCCGAAGGGGTTGTGTTCCATACGCAGATCGTGCTGCACCACCTGTGCGGTCGGCAGACGTTTCCGACAGCGGGCCACGGAGGATTCGGCAAAGTCGGTCCCGTAAAGGGCCACCTTGGGAAACCGACGTTGCACCTCCTGCAGCAGGTTGCCGTCTCCCGCACCGAAATCGACCACGGAATCAAAGGAACCGGCCCGCTCCATCACCTTGAAGATCCAGCGTCGGGTATGCCGCGCCATGGGCGACAAACGCCGCATGGTTCCCCACTCCTGCTCCCATCCCTGAGAGTAGAAGTCCGCATCCGGAGGCGAGACAGGGTCGTTGGCGGTCATGGAGATTCCTGAAAAGGCCGGGGTTCGGTCAGGGGAACGGACCTCCGTTCGGAGGAACCCCCCCACCATGGGGCATGGTGATCCGGATGGGGGATAACGGAAAAGTCGTAACTATTCAGATATACGGGGGTTCGGGGGGGATTATCCCCCCCGACGGGTCCA
>JADGAQ010000309.1 GCA_015231925.1 Magnetococcales bacterium | reverse complement strand
TGATGGTCCCCAGACCCCTGCAATAATGCAAAAATGAAACAGAAACGGAATGAGACGGGTTCAGGGCTCTGTTTCGGGGGCCTTGCCCCGACAGGCTTACGGAGACCGGATACGGCTGACCATCGACCGATTTTCAGGAATGACCATACTTGACGCCACTTTTTTGCCTGTGTTACCCTTTTACTGTTTACTATTTAATAATCAGACCGCAAATCTGCCCCATTTCCCGGACAATCGATATTTACAGGAGATCTCATGTTCATTTTGCGATTATTGACGATATTGCTGGCTTTCTCCGCTTCCGCCTTCGCCGAACTCTCCCCCGAGGTGATACGGGAACTGGAGAGTATCGACCAGGAGATGAGTCGCGTTGCCGTCCGGGGGCCCGCCGATATCGCCTTGCGGGATCAGGCCGTTCTGCATCTGCCTTCCGGCCAGCACTTCATACCGGATGCCACGGCGGCCAAGTTGATGCGAGCCTATGGCAATACCCCCAACTCCAACCTTCTCGGTCTTATCGCTCCGAATGAAAACAACGACTGGACGGTGATTCTCCAATACGAAAACTCCGGCTACATCAAGGACGACGACGCCAAGGAGTGGAATGTCGAGGAGTTGTTCGAGTCTCTGAAAAAGGGCACCGAGGCCGCCAACGAACGGCGGCGCGCCAAAGGAATTCCGGGGTTGCACGTCATCGGATGGGTGGAGAAACCCAGCTACGATGCCGAAAACCATCGCCTGGTCTGATCGATGGAGGCCCGTTCCGAGGACGATCCCCCCGATTCCGTTTCCGGCATCAACTACAGCACCTACGCCCTGGGACGCGAAGGGTTTATCCACCTCAATCTGATTAGCGACATCAAGCAGATTGCCAAAGACAAAGCCGTGGTTTGGAATCTACTGGACCAGACAAGCTTCAATCCCGGTAAAGCCTACACCGACTTCAACGCCTCCACCGACCGGGTTGCTGAATTCGGTCTGGCTGCGCTGGTGGTCGGCGCCGCCGCCAAGAAATTCGGCCTCTTCGCCCTCATCGCCGCCTTCCTCGCCAAGTTCGGCAAGGTCATCTTCCTCGCCGCAGCCGGTCTCGCCGCCGTGTCGGGGGCCTGGCTGCGCCGCAAGAAAACGGCCACCACGGAGGAGTAGCCGTGAAAACCCTGACTCTGCTGCTGACCGGCCTCAAACTGAATCAAATCCTCCTTTCCGGGGGCTCCATGCTGCTTTCGGTGTTCACCTACGCCCTGCTCTACGGCTGGGGCTACGGCGTCGGCTTCGTCGGCCTGCTTCTGCTCCACGAAACGGGCCACTTCCTGGCGGCCCGCCAACAAGGGCTCAACGTCGGCCTCCCCACCTTCCTGCCCTTCGTCGGGGCCTGGATCGAGTTGAAGGAGCAACCCCGCGATGCACAGACCGAAGCCTGGATCGGTCTCGCCGGACCTCTCCTCGGCACTATCGCCGCCCTCGCCTGCTACTACCTGGCCCGCCTCACCGACAGCTCCCTGCTTCTGGCCTGCTCCTACTCCGGCTTCGTCCTCAACCTCTTCAACCTCATCCCCCTGCACCCCTTCGACGGAGGTCGCATCACCGCCGTCCTCTCCCCGCGCCTCTGGCTGATCGGCTTTCCCCTCCTCCTCGGAATCTTCATCGTCCATGCCAACCCGCTGCTCCTTTTCATGGCCCTGATCTCCTTCCCCCAGGTTGTCAAAGCCTGGCGATACAACCCCGACGCCCCCGAAAATCAGGTCTATTACGCCGCCTCCCTGGGCGTGCGCCTCGAATACGCCTTCTATTACCTCGCCCTGATCCTCTTCCTGGCCCTCATGTGCCAAAACGTCCATGAGATGCTCCCGGCATCCCGGCGTTGACGGCGCGCTAACCGATAATACAAATTAATCACCAAATTGGATTTTTTGCTTTCCGAACAGTCACACTTCTGTTACATTTTGTGCGGCACAAAATACACATCAATTTTTTGTGAAATAAGGCCTATTTCAACATGATGGTAACTGCCACGCTCTCCCCTGGGGAGGAGTCATCGGGAAGGATCGCGCCGAGCCGGTTGTTTCAGCAAGCGGTTGCGGAGGGTCGTCTGAAGGCGGACGCTTTGCAACTGGCGGCGCTGCCCTGGCTGGACCGGACTGCGGCGGCGCTGGAGGCTCCGGTTTGCCGGCAGCTATTCCGGGGGGTGGAGGTATGGCGTCCCGCGACGGAGGGGTTGGAGCGGCCTCGTGGGCTTTATCTGCATGGTCCGGTAGGGCGGGGCAAGTCGATGTTGATGCAGCTTTTGTTCGATGCGGTTGGCACGGACAAGAAGCGGCGGGTTCATTTTCATCCCTTCATGGAGGAGTTGCAGCAGATTCTGTTCAAGGCGAGGCCGCCGGGCAATCGGGATTTGATGTGGCATGTGGCCAGCGAGCTGGCGGCGGAGGTACGGCTGCTTTGTTTCGATGAATTTTTCGTCACCACCATTGCCGACGGCATGTTGTTGGGGCGGTTGCTGGAGGCGTTGTTCCAGTGTGGGGTGGTATTGTGCGCCACCAGCAACTGGGCGCCGCAGCATTTGTATCAGGATGGGTTCAATCGGGCCAGTTTCATGCCGTTCATCGACAAGCTCACGGCCAATGTGGAGGTGGTGGAGGTGAGCGAGGGCCAGGACTGGCGGCGGCGGCCCGAGGGGTTGTTGCGGCATGCGGAGACGCCGCAGGAGCTGTATCGGCAGTTGGCGGGGGAGGAGGCGCGGAGTGTGGTCATTGCCTTGCGTCATGCCCAGGTTCCGGCGTTGGGGGCGGCCAACGGGGTGCATTGGTTTTCCATGGCGGATTTATGTGCGCGGCATTTGGGGCGGGCGGAATTTCTGGAGCTGTGCGGGCAGTCCCGTGCGGTGATTCTGTCGGGCATGGTTCATTTTCATCCCGAATCGCCGGATATGGTGATGCGTTTCATCGTGTTGGTGGATCTGCTTTACGAGCATCGCGTTCCGCTGCAGGTATATGGGGAGTGCGACCCGGAGGAGTCGTGTGTTGAGGGTCCGGCGGCGTTTGCTTTCAGACGGTGTTTGTCGCGCATGCACGAGTTGAGCCGGTTGTTTTGAGAATACGGGGGTCCGGGGGGGATTATCCCCCCCGGCGGGGTTCGGGGCGGAGCCCC
>JADGAQ010000308.1 GCA_015231925.1 Magnetococcales bacterium | reverse complement strand
GATGGTCCCCAGACCCCTGCAATAATGCAAAAATGAAACAGAAACGGAATAAGACGGGTTGATAGTGGGGAGACGTGGCCGTAGCGGAGACTTGGCTCGAAGCAACACCGGATCGGGGCGGGGGGTTCCCCGCATCGATTGCCGGGAAGTGGTTCCGAACCGCAACGATCCCGTTTGCAAGGGGGATTTCAGTAATGTTACCCTGTGGCCTTCAATCAGCCGGATGTTCGGAGCAGTCGGGTTTTCGCGGCGAGGCTGCCGAAAATCGGGGCTGAGAGGCGTGTCGGGATTATCATAGGGAGAGACTTTCGTGAAACGGACCCATTGTCGCCTTGCCATATCCCTGCTGGTGCTGGTGCTGGTGTTTCTCGGCAGCGCCGGAGCTTCGGCGGACCACTTTTCCTACGCGGTGTCCATTCTGACCAAAACCGGAGGGGAGGAGTATCGCGCCTTTCTGGAGGCCATCGATAAGCACGATGACGAAGCGTTGCGCACCCTTCTGATCAAAGGCAACCCCAACGTGAGCAACGACAAGGGGGCCAGACCGATCCACGCTGCGGCCTATCTGGGTCGCGTCGGGGCCTTGCGGCTGCTGATCCGTCGTGGCGCCGAGCTGGAAGCCCTGGCTCACGGGGGCTGGACCCCCCTGCACTACGCCGCCTTCGGGGGCAAGGTGGAGGCCATTCGGGTGCTGGTGGCCATGGGGCTCCCTCCCGACAGCGTGGATGTGGGCGGGGAGACCCCCCTCTTCTACGCCGTGGAGGCGGGCAACCTGGAAGCGGTGAAGTGGCTGGTCGGCAACGGCGCCAACATCAACCACAACAACAACGGCGGCGAGACCCCGCTCTCCACCGCGCTGCACTACAAATCCGAGCCCATCGCCGACTATCTCAAATCCATGGGAGCCCGCCTGGGCGCGGGAGCGGAAGAACATCTCCACGAGGGGGAAAAGGCGGCCCATTGAGTGTGATCGGGGGTCGGAGAGGATCGGAGGTTGCTCTTTAAACTGCGCCCACCTTGGCATGCGGAGTTCCGTGGTCTTTTCAGGCATACGGGGGTCGGATTATCCCCCCGGCAGGGTTCGGGGCAGCGCCCCGAGGTTTTGCCGTGGCCTTTGGCGGGTTGAAGACAAAAGGAGAAATGCCCAACTTCGCATCCTCTCCGAACCTTGTCCCATCTTCGACCCGCCCGGAGGGGGGCCGGGAAGGGACTCATCCTCCCCACCCGTAAAACGTGCCAATTCCGCCAAGGTCCGGGCCTTCAAGAACAAGGAACTCACTTTCCGGAACAACCCCGGCTGTGTCCGGGTGGTGACTTCAAGGATGGGGAGGATGAGTCCCTCCCCAGACCCCGCCGGGGGGGGATAATCCCTCCCGGACCCCCGTATGACTGAAAAGCTCAACATCCCATGCTGGATGCGGTTCAGAACCGCATGACCATCTCGTGGGAGAGCAGCCAGAAGTTGAATCCGGCGATCAGGGTCATGAAGCCCGCCATGGGCAGCAGCCGAACCCCGCTCAGGGAGGCTCCTCCCGCCAGCACGCCCACGGCGCGATGCCGCAGAATCTGCACCGAAAGCCAGAAACCGATCAGCATCAAGCCGGTCTGCACCGCGAACAGAACATCCTGGGGGAAGAGGGTGGTCATCATGAGTTGATGGCGCTCCATGCCGCTCATGGCTTCCAGACCGGTACCCAGGGGATTGACCACCAGGCTGCCCAGGTCGCCGCCTTCCCGGAAGAGGTGGTCCATGTTGTGCGCCAGGTGGTAGGTGAAGGCCAGTGGCAGACTGCTGAAAGGCAGCGCCAGAAAAAGCCGCTCGTAACGGGTGCCCTTGGGAGAGAGCCACCAGGTGAGACCGATGGCGGCGGCATAAAACAGGATGGGCACCCCGAAACCGGCCAGCATCAGAATGGTGAAGCTGCCGATCAACTGCCCCGTCTCGCCGATCCAGCCCGCCACCCGGACCACCCATCCCTCCCAGAAGGACATCATGGTCACTCCGTGGAAACTGGTGATGCCCAGCAGGGCCAGCATGAACCAGGTGGCATCCCACAGGGGCCGGGCCTGGAATTTGGCTTCGCTGCCCAGGGGACGCAGTCGCCAGGAGACGTTGTCGTAAGGACAGGAGAGGACGCAGTTGCCGCAGGAGAGACAATTGGTGTTCTGCGAAAAACGCCCCACGGTCAAATGGGTCGGGCAGGGCTCGATGGTCTCCGATCCGTTGTAACACTCCATGGTCTTGCAGGAAGCGCAGAGGGATTCGTTCTGGGAGCGCACCTCGATGGGGGCCAGACGGGAATAGAAGCCCAGGGTGCGCCCCACAGGGCAGAAGTAGCGGCAGAAGGCCTTGCGTTCGAACAGCACCAGCCCGGTCAGGGAGAGAAAGACCATCACCAGGGCCAGAAAGGCGGTCATGCGCGGCTGGGTGGTGACGCCGATGCCCAGCTCAAGCCAGGTCAGCCCCATGAAGAGGATCAGCGCGGGATAGACGTTGCGCAGGGCGGCGGGCACCTTGAGATTGTAGCCGGGATGGGGCAGCACCCGCTTCCACAGACGCCGCCGCACCACCCAGGAGGCGATGGTGTCCCAGGGGCAGAAGGCGCACCAGGCCGAACCGATGAAGAAGACCGAAACCACCACCAGCGGCCACCAGAAGTTCCACACGAAGACCGTGGCCAGGTTGCGCTCCGGAAGCAGCGTGCCGAAGAGTCCCGCCAGCACCACCCAGAGGAAACAGGATACGGAGAAGATCTTCAACGCCACCAAAGGCCAGGGGGAGTTGTTCAGCAGGCGAACCAGCGCTCCCACCAGAGGGACTTGAGCCAGATTGAGGCTGCGCAGAGGTTGCAGAACCGGCGTTCCACCCAGGAGCAGGAAGAGCAGCATCAGGCCCATGATTCCCAAAGCCGGGAATATCCAGCGGGTCGGCAAACCGGGATGGGTCATGGTGTGACCTTCACCCCCTCCGGAGGAGGCGTGATGCCCGGAGTGACCCGTCTCCCCGAGAACCGGGGCGGCATGGCGATGCCCGGCGTGCCCATCCTGACCGGCAGCGGGCCGGGCCGGGGCGGCCTCGTGGTGCTCATGGGCGTCGGCAGGGGCCTCGTGCTCATGGGCGTCGGCAGGGGCTACGTGGTGATCATGCTCGCCGGCAGGGGCTACGTGGTGATCATGCTC
>JADGAQ010000307.1 GCA_015231925.1 Magnetococcales bacterium | reverse complement strand
GCGATATGACGAAGTCAACGGCGAAAGGAAAAGTCCCAGGGCGCTGCCCTGGACCGCCGGGGGGGTAATCCTTTATTTCAACCCCAGTTTGCGCAGGATGATCAATCCGGGGCAAAGGCCGGTAATCCCGGCGAAGGTCAGGAAAAAGACGGGCACATAGAGAAACCAGTGAACATTGCCAAATCCGCTCAGAACAATGCCGGCCAGAATAATGGCGGCCTGTACGAGGAAATAGAGACGTTGGGCGCTCATGTCGGCTCCTGGGAGCAGTTTGTGGAGGAGGGCAGCATCCGGGCCAGGGAACGGAAGTGGAACAGGGCCTCCCTCAGGGTATCGAGTTGATCGGGTGAGGACGTCCCCTGCTGCAACGGGTCGATGGCCCGTTGCAGCAGGGAGAAGCCGTGGTCCCGCGCCAGCCGGGCCAGCTCCCGAAGCGGGACGTGGGGATCCATGGCCGGTGAGGAGAGGGCGTCGAGGAGTTGCTCCGAAGTCTCGGCAAGAAGGTGCTGCAAAGCGGCGAACGCTGCCGCCCCCGATTTTTCGCGGCATTCCAGGAGTTGCACCAGGGACAGCAGGAATTCGTCAAGCTGGGCCATGGCCCCCCGCAGATGGGTGATCAGGTCGAGGGCCTCTTCCGGGGTGCAAACCGAGGCGCGCAGCTCCAGTTGCTGCGCCAGATCGGCAGCGGCGTGGGCCCCGATCTGGCGCAGATTGCTCTTCAGGGTATGGGCTTCGCGCATCCACACGGTGGGTTGATGCCGACGCACGGCGCTTTCGAGAGCGGCCAGGCGTTGCGGCAGGCTCTGTCGCAACACGGTGAACAGGTCCAGCGCCTCGGAATCGAGATCGACAAGCAACTCTTCCAGGTGATGCTCGTCCAGAGTGGGGACGGGGGGTTCCGGTGTCACCACGGGCGGGGTTTGGCCCGGAGCGAGCAGCCAGCGGCGCAACGCGGCGTGAATGCCCTCGCGTCCCACGGGTTTGGTGAGGTAGTCGTCCATGCCGGCGGCCAGGGAGCGCTCCCGATCCTCCCGGGTGGCGTTGCCGGTGAGGGCGATGATGGGGGTGCGGCGTCCTTGTTCTTCCCGGCGGAAGGTGCGGCACACCTCGACACCGTCCATGCCCGGCATCTGCCCGTCCAGAAAAACCAGATCGAAGGACTCGTTGCGCAACATCTCCAGGGCCTGATGGCCGTTTTCCGCCTGACGCAACACCAGGGGAAAACGCTTCAGCATGCCTTGCAACACCGAACGGTTGACCGCGTCGTCGTCCACCACCAGAATGCGCGCCCCCTGGGGAATGGCCTGAACCGGGGCTTCGCTTTCGGCGGGCCGGGGCGAGGTTGCGGGGGGCAGGGGCAGGATGAGCCGGAACGTGGTGCCCTGGTCCGGCTCGCTCTCCACCTGGATCTCTCCCTGAAGAAGCTCCACCAGGCGGCGACAGATGGCCAGCCCCAGACCGGTACCGCCGAAACGGCGGGTGGTGGAGCTTTCCAGTTGCTCGAATAGCTTGAACAGGCGGGAGAGATTCTCCGGTGCGATGCCGATGCCGGAATCGCGCACCTCGAAGCGAAGGTATCCCGTTTTGCCCGGTTCCGTCAGCGGAGTCGCGGCCAGCACCACCATGCCTTTCGGCGTGAACTTGACGGCGTTGGAGAGCAGATTGGCCAGCACCTGTCGCAGCCGGGCGCTGTCTCCCGTGACCCATTCCGGCAGGTTCGGGTGCAGCCGCAGCTCCAGAAACAGTCCTTTCTGCCGCGCCAGCCCTTCGAAGAGGTCGGCCACCTCTTTGAGCAGGCGGGGCAGGTTGAAATCGGCGGCTTCCAGCTCCAGCCGTCCCGCCTCGATCTTGGAGAAGTCGAGAATGTCGTTGATGATGGCCAGCAGGGAACGACCCGAATTGAGCAGGGTGCGCAGGAAGCCGCGTCCTTCCGGGTTCAGGGGCACCTCTTCCAGCAGTTCCGCCATGCCCAGGATGCCGTGCAGCGGGGTGCGGATTTCGTGGCTCATGGTGGCCAGAAAGAGGCTTTTGGCCTGATTGGCCCGATCCGCCTCCTGCAGGGCCAGATGCAGATCCCGGGTGCGGGCGGCCACGGTCTCTTCGAGTTCGATCTTGGTGCGATGCAGGGTTTCCTGTTCGCGACGGGTGGCTTCGTCCCGCTGCCGACGCAGCAGATTGACCTGATCCACCAGCGCCAGGGAGAGAAACGCCGCCTGCAGCCAGAAGCCGACGCGACCGCCCCAGATCGTCATGGCGGTGATGGGCAGCAGGCCCATCAGACGTAACAGGGAGAGCATGATGCCGATGCTCAGGAAAATGGAGCCGATGGCATAGAGCCTGGCCTGCATGCGTCCCCGGTACCACATCCAGGAGGAGAGCAGCAGCGGCAGGGTGGCCGAGAGCAGGGTGGCCAGAATCGCCAGACTGCTGGCCGGGTGACGCCAGCCGATCAACACCAGCAACAACGCCAGCAGGCTGATGTACATGATGCCGCGAAACAGCCGGTCGATGCGGGGCATGGAACGGGTTTCCAGAAACACCCGGGCGAACTGCAGGCCCAGCGGATAGGCCAGACAGAGCAACAGCATGGGCAGCCCGTCCGAGATCCACGGGTAGTTGCTGTAGAGGTGGCGGTATCCGAAGCCTTGCCAGGTGAAGATCAGGGCGGTGAAGGCCGCGATGAAGCCGAGATACCAGAAATAGGCCGGGTTGCGGGTGGAGAGATAGATGAACAGGTTGTAGAGCAGCATGAAGGCCAAACCGCCGAAATAGAGGCCGTAGAAGAAGCCCTGCTGTTCCTGGTAGATGGCGAAATTTTCCGGGGACCAGGCGGAGAGGGCGGTTTCCATGAGGCCCCAGTCCGCGTAGGCCAGGCGCAGATAGACGGTGCTGGTGGCGCCGGGCGGGGTTTCCAGGGGGAAGACGGAATATTCCGAAGAGTGGGGTCGATTCAGCATGGGGCGGTGGTCGCCCTGCTGCCCGATACGCGGGGAGGGTTGGCTGGAGGTGATGTGGTAGGCGTCCACGAAATCGAGGGGGGCGTGAACGGATTGCAGCATCCAGTGGCGTGTTACCGCATCGGGATTGACCGCCTCCAGGCGGACCCACCAGGCGGAGCTGGTGCCGCCGCGATGGGTGGAGCCGCCGTCGCCGACGGCCTGGAAGCGGGAGGCCATGGCGGGATCGCGCACCTGTTCGAAGCTCAGGGT
>JADGAQ010000306.1 GCA_015231925.1 Magnetococcales bacterium | reverse complement strand
ATGTTGGGTGAGGGCGATGGAGCGGGAGGCCGATCCCTGATCCGTCGCTCTGCGGTTGGTGGTTCCCCGGCCAAAACTGTCAAAAACGGCATTGGCTCGGAAGTTTATTCTCTTCTCTATCTATTTGATTAATATATAAAATATATATAAATTGTATAAACTGTAAAACTGTATAAGGGTATCCCTGTTTTGCATCGCGTGTGTTATGGAGAGGAATCGCATGCGCATGAGGTAGATGACCTGCCCGCGTATATGTATAAGGCACCCCCGAAATTTAATCAGTTTTACAGTTTCTTGAAATATCGTTAATATATCATGATGTTATGAACTGCACCCCAATGCAGCCAGCATATAAACTGTAATCGGTTTCAGACCGCCGGACTGGACCTGCGCCGAGCGGATGACCTCTTCCTCCTCGAGTTCGGCGATGATTTCGTTGCGTTCCCGGCGGGTCAGAAAGCGGGTCTTGGTTCCTAGGACGGTCTTGGAGATCCCCCTGCGACCGGCGGTGCGAATGATCTCCAGAACCCGCTTGTGGTTCTGCTCCGTGAGATTGTCGGCGACGTGATATTCCACCTCCTGAATCATGCTGTTGACGCTTTGGCGCACCAGGGCGATAGCCCATCCAGCATCCGCGCCACGGATGACCGGAGCGGACGGGTTGGCGGCAACGGCCCGGATAAGAGCGACCTTGGCGGCGTGCTCCCAGACCCGGGCGAGGATCGGGGAATACAGCGATCCCTTGCTGCGATGAAGCTGGCCGGTGACGACCACGTTCAGTTCCTCAAACAGGGCGACGGCCTCCGGCGACATGGGAACGACGGAAGGATGCAACGTGGTGGTTCCGTTGGTAGTGACTCCCTCCAGATTGCCTTTCCCCTTGCCGCCGCTTTCGGACAGGGCCTTCAGGGACGCGATCAGGGAGGGCGGCGTATCGCGAGATGCATTGCTCCGGTTGCGCTCTGGATAATCCTCCCTGGTCTTGAGAATCAGGAAGCGGGCCAGGGAACCGTCGGCGACATTGGCGCTCTTCAGGGCCGACCAGAAGAGTACCGGCGTCGTGGTGCCATAGATGCAGAGGCAGGGCTGGGTGATATCCTTGCGGTCCTTGGCCTCCTTGATGCCGCCGTATTCCGGCCCCAGGAAGACCGTTCCGGCAGCGGAATGGATCTCGGTCATCAGATCGAGAATCTCGGTGAGGTAGCGGGGACTCCGCTTGCGGTCGGCAGCGGCCTGGAGGAACATGCCGAACTCATCCTGCTGGAACAGGATGGGTGGATGTCCACCGCCGCCTCCAGTTGGCCGGGGATGAACTCCCCGCCCCGGGTGCCGACGCCGGAGACGTCCAACTGGGTGTCGGTGCGCTTGCTGACCAGGGGGGCGAGAAAACCCTGGTCCACCAGATCCCGCACCGGCACCTCGTAGGCGATGTCATCGAAGAGCGCGCCTTCGCCCTGATGCAGCAAGCCGCTGTCCAGACGATACGGGGTGGCGGTGAGGCCGATGATCTTCATGTAGGGGTTGATGCGCTTGAGATCTCCCAGGAAACGCTGGTACATGGTGTCGGAGTTGCGGGGAATGAGATGGGCCTCGTCCACCAGAACCAGATCGCAGCGTTGGATGTCGTAAGCCCGCTTGTGGACCGACTGGATGCCGCAGAAGAGTACCTGCGCCTCGGTGTCCCGGCTGTTCAGCCCGGCGCTGTGAATGCCCGCCGGGGCTTCCGGCCAGAGGTTCACCAACTCGGAGAAGTTCTGGCTGATCAGCTCGCGGACGTGGGTCACCACCAGGATGCGGGTGTCGGGATAGAACTGGAGCGCCTCCTGGATGAAAGTGGCCATCACGAGCGATTTGCCCCCAGCGGTGGGGATCACCACCAGAGGATTGCCGGTGCTGGTCTCGAAATAGCGGTAGATGGCGTCGAGGGCCTCGCGCTGATAAGGTCGCAGCGTCAGCATGGCGCACCTCCATCCCGCCAGAGGGAGCCGTCCGGCAGGCGGTATTCCACCCAGCCCCCAGCGGGGTCGGCGTCGACCTGCTTGCCCGCCACCAGATCGGGGATGAAGAGGTGTTTGGCGCAGCCCGCCTTCTGGGCGTCGAGGGCCATCAGCCGTTCGGAAGGGCCACAGAGCCACAGGCCGATTTCCGCCGGGGTGGAGTGAAGGCAGGTGCGGCAATTGCGTTCCGCCGGGGCCCCTTCGTGGCAGAAGGGGTGGTGATGGCACATCCGGCACTGGTACCAGGAGGGGTCGGTGCTGATCCGCATCGGCGGGCGTTCGGCGCGGATGATCCGTTCGGCCTTGGCCAGCAGGCGCAGCCCTTCCGCGCCGTCGACTTGGAGGCGCTCGGCGTGAAGGTCGTCGGTGTCCTTGTTGACCGCCAGGTATACCGGAGGAGGATCTCAGGACGTATAACCTGGACCTGAACTGGTTGTTGCGTCTTGTGGCCAAGGGGGTGGGTCTCGGGAACGAGGTGCAACCCCACTGCCTGGCGCCGAACCACCTCTGGGAACTGGGGATGGCCAGGATTTGCGGACGCAAGGCCACGGTCATGGTCGGCAGACGCCTCTCCCGATCCGACGTGTTTCGGCAGTGCGTCGAAGCCCTGCGCACCCGCCGGGGCCGTCCGCCCGGGGTGGTGCTGACCACGTCGCGGGGATTATCCTGGGATTTGGAGATTCCCGGAGGGCACCGGGTGCTTTCGTTGCGCGACTGTCTGTCGATGGAGAAAACGGGCATCGCCATCGACCTGGAGGTGATTCATGGTGTGCTGACCGGGGTGATGCCCGGGCAAAATCCGTCCCCTGTCCATTACAGCAACGATTTCAGTTCGCTGACCGTCCATGGACGCCCCTTCGTTTTCCGGGGCGACAAGCAGAAACAATTCGTTGGCATGCTGGTGCGGGCCTGGGAAAGCGGGGAGGAGCGATGCCGGACCAATGAACTGCTTGAGAACGCGGAATCGACCTCATCGACCCTCGTCCGGTTTTTCGGCGGTCGATCCGACTGGAAAGAGCTGATCGGCTACGGCAACGGTTTCTGCTGGCTCAAGGTTTGATTCATCGGCTTTCCAGGATGCTTCCACTTGATGCGGGTCGCAGAACACCATGGTCTCCAGCATCACGATTGGCCGTTCCTTCCCAAGGCTCCCATCACCTCCTGAGCCTTTTCCAGTTCATCCTGGACCACCTGCATCACCACGAACAGGGAGGCCG
>JADGAQ010000305.1 GCA_015231925.1 Magnetococcales bacterium | reverse complement strand
TTCTCCTCCAGGGCCTTTGCCAGGGTGACCGCATCGAGCGCCGCCTGCTCCATGGAGGCGTCCGGGCGGGGCATGGAGATGATCAGCGGCGTGACCGCCTCGTCGATGAGTACGCTGTCGGCCTCGTCCACGATCACCTGATAAAGGCCCCTCATGACCACCTCCCCCCGGCGGGATTCGGTCAATGCCCCCAGTTCGCTCAAGGCCACGCGGGTGCGGGAGGGTGATTTTCCCAGGGCCAGCCGGTCGCGGAGATAGTCTCCCAGCAACTCCTTGGCGGTGGTGTAGACCACATCGTGGTTGTAGGCCGCTCCCCGTCGGTCGGGAGGCGTCTCCCCGTCGATGTGGGCCACGCTGAGATTGCAGTAGTCGAACAGTTTGGCGAAAAGCTCCGCGTCGCGTTTGGCCAGATAGTCGTTGGCCGTCACCACCTGACAGGGCCAGCCCTGCCAGGCTGCCGCCACCGCCGCCATGGCCGCCGTCAGGGTCTTGCCCTCTCCGGTGGCCATCTCCGCCACATGACACGCCAGCAGAGCCAGCGCCCCCATCACCTGTTCGGGGTGAGGCGTCAGTCCGGTCACCCGCTTCACGGCGGCGACGGCTGCCGTCAGGGTGGCATCCATCACCTTTCGGTTGCCGGGTCCGGCGATGCGGGCCTGATCGGCGGCCTGCCGGAGATGTTCCTGAAGGGTCTGCTCCTCCACATCGAACAGAGGTGTCGCCTCTCGCAGAACGCTTTTGGCCCGACGCCGCAACTGGGCGACCGGTCTGGAAAACCAGCGTTTGAAACGGGCCGCCAGACGGTGTCCCAGGCGATCCAGCCAGGGCAGAACCGGCTTTTCCCGATGGGCCTCCAGCAGGAACAGCCGCATGGAAGGGGCCAGGCTGGTGGACGAGGTATCGAAGATCGACGTCTCCATCAGAGTCGGTACCGTCTCTGGAAAAATTGCCGGGTGGCGGTCCAAAGCTGCAGCGACAACGGTCTCCAGGGCAGTTTGACCCGGATCCAGCCGGAACGCCCGCTACGGACAGGGCTCGAACCGACCTCGCCGGGTTTGTCGGTAAGGAGAACCTGCAGCAGAAAATAGGGCTCCGCGCTCTGTTTGCCCGAAGGATCGGCGGTGGTGACCGGCACATGCCCCCCTGCCGCCGGGCCCAAAGCCGCCGAAGGCAGGGTTTCGCGGGAATGGGGCACCAGCGTCAGTTCTCGGGCTTGCAAGGTCAGCCCCGTCTCGCCTTCCAGACGGACCTCCATCTCCTCCGGATCGGCCTGCAGCAGGGCCGCCGCCGCCTCCTGCACCACCACGCCGCGAAAGATGTGGCTGCGATCATCCACCAGTTTGCCCAGTTCCGCTCCACGGGCCAACCAGACCCCGGTGCGATAGGCGATTTCGGGAGCCACCCAGTATCCGTCTTGGGAAGCGACCACCTGCAAGGCCTGTTTGCGTTGCAGCAGGCTGTTTTTGAGGGCGTTGAGGGTGCGCAGCCGCTCCTGCAGGGGGGCCAGATCGACCGCTCCCTCATCCACCGATTTGGCTGCCAGCAGCCGGGTGTGCTGCAACTGGGCTTCCACTCCCTGGATTTCGGCTTCCAGTTCCGGGTTTTCCATCTCCAGAAGGGTCGTGCCTTGCTCGACCCAGGCTCCGGAATAGAGGTGAATGCGTTTGACCAGCCCCTCCGTTTCCGCATAGACCGGGCTCGACAGCGCCGCTTCCGACACCCCGGTCAGGGTGCGATGATCGGGGGCGGGGGCGAAGAGAAACAAAAGCGCCAGGAGGCCCGCGATCACCCCTCCCCGTTGCAGCAGACGCTTCTGCTGGTAGCGGAACAGGGGGCTTTTCAGGGATTGGAGTTGCTGTTGCAGAGGCAGCACGAAGGAGGTCAGCGCCATGGCCACGGCGACCACCAGTCCCACGCCCATGTAACTGTCGGCCACGAACAGCACGATACCGCCCATGACGAAGAGGCGATACAGGTTGGACCCGAGGAAGAAGGTGACCTTGGCGGCGGTCTCCCCCGGTTTCAGCCCCTCCCCCTCCTCCTCCATGGAGAGGAAACGGTGGCGGAACCAGCGTTGAAACGTGGCCTTGCAGCTCTCGTGAAGATTGGGAACACCGATGAGGTCGGAGAGAATGTAATAGCCGTCGAAGCGCATCAACGGGTTGAGATTGAACACCACCGTATAGATGGCGGTGGTGAACATCAGGTTGTAGGCGATTTCGTTGACGGCCCCCGGCGGGGAGTGGGCCCAGACCACGGTGGCGATGCTGGCCACCACCAGGTCGACCAGCATGCCGCCGCAGCCGATGGCGGCCCTCTGGAACCGGTTGCGCAACGTCCAACTGGAGGTGACATCCACATAGGGCAGCGGCGAAAACATCAACAACATGAAACCCAGGTGGCGCACCGGGGCTCCGTAGCGTTTGCACAAGGCGGCATGACCGAATTCGTGCAATCCCTTGGAGACGAAAATGGCCAGATAGAGCAGGATGACGTTGTGCCACTGCAACAGGTGTTGAGCCTGGTTCCAGGCCCGGTCGCCTCCCAGCAGGAGTTCCCAGACCCCCCAAACCAGAAATACCAGCGAAACCAGAGCCCCCGGCCAGCCGAAGAGGAGGCGGATCGGCTTCTGCAGCCGGTTCAACCAGGGGTCGGGATCGACCAGGGGAATGCGCAGAAACATCAACTCCGAGAGTCGGGCCAGAAAGGGTTTCTTCTTTTTCTCCTCGCCCCGCTCCAGAAGCCGCCGTTCGTCGGCCCCACCTTCCAGGTAGAGCAGGTTGTTCTGGTGCAGGCTCATCAGCAACTGAAAGATCTCTTCCTGGCCGGGGGTTTCGCGCGGATCCTCCTCGATGGATTGCCGCCAGATCTCATCGATGGTGGCATCGATCTGCAGACGGCTGATGAAGCGCCAGGTGGCGGGACTGACCCGATGGAAGGTGTTGTTTATCTTCTCGTGCAGAACGTACCAGGGCTCCTCCCGATAGCGATGCAGGCGTACCGAAACCGTGGTGCGCAACCCCAGTCGCAGGTTGGCCACGCGAAACCAGTTTTCGGAGAAGGTTTTGCCCATGGGCGAAAAGGCACTCCGCTTCGGTGGTGTTACTCGAACAGGCTGGCTTGCCGAACGATGTAATATCCTACCGGCTTTTGTTGCTTTTCCAAGACACCCTCATCGACCAATCGTTGCAGCCATGCTTTTGTCTGACTCAGTGATACCTGA
>JADGAQ010000304.1 GCA_015231925.1 Magnetococcales bacterium | reverse complement strand
GCCGAGGCCCTGCGGCGGCTCGACCCGGTGTGGGAGGAACTCTTTCCGGTGGAGCAGCAGCGGCTGGTGCAACTGCTCATTGCCCGGGTGGAGGTGGAGAGGGGCGGGGTGAAGGTGCATCTGCGCGCCGAGGGGTTGGACACCCTGGCCCGTGAACTGAACGATCTCTGGAACCAGAAAGAGGAGGTGGCGGCATGAGGACCAGTGCGGAATTGAGCCGGAACGGCAAGGAGATTATCGTCACCATCCCTGTTTGCCTGAAACGGCGCGGCGGACGCAAGCTGATCATCGCCCCGAGGGAAGCCGAGACGCCCCCGCCCAGGGACGACACCCTGGCCAGGCTGGTGGCCAAGGCCCACAAGTGGCAGCGCCTGCTGGAGGGCGGCAAGGTCGCCTCTATCCGTGCGATCGCTGAACAGGAGCGGATCGACGAATCCTACGTGGCCAAGGTGCTGCGGCTGACCCTGCTGGCCCCGGACATCATCGAGACCATCCTGGACGACTGCCAGCCGGACGTCATGACCTGGAGGGAGTTGGCCAGACCGTTTCCCGTGGAGTGGCCAAAACAGAGGGAGGTTTGGGGGTTCCGGTGAAGGTGTTTCCCAATCCGTCGATTTACTTGAGTTATCACAAAACCCAGGCCATGATCCGGGCGTTTTCTCAACCTCCCGCCCAGGAGTACCGCCATGGACGCCCCCCATTCCCTGACCCTGCAACAGGTGGACACCATCAACCTGAGCCTCTCCAAGGCCCTGGCCGTGGCGCGCATGGTGGCCGAATGCGGCAGCGCCGCCCGCCCGGCCCCCGATGAGCAACCGTCCGCCGCCTCCCTGTTCGTGGTCATGCAGGTGATCGTCGAGGAACTGGAGAAGATCGAGGAGGTGATGGTCTCCCTCCGTCGTGAGGCGGGGTGAAGGTAAGGACACTTCCTTTCGGACGGAGCAAAGACATAGACCCTCGGAGGAAAGGGGCAGTCATGATGCGAACCATCGACCATTCGTTGCAGCTGGGTAAAGCCTTCAAACCCTACCAGCCGTGGTTGGGGTGCTGGCTGCTGAAACTGTCATTGAAATTATATTCGCCCAGCAACGCCGGTCAGTGGATGGAATTGGTGCAGGATGAGGGGCTCGTCACGATCACCGGTCTGCCCAGGCCGGTGGACACTGATTCGGAGGAAGCGGACCTCTTCGGTCGGCAAAGGCCCGGTTTGGCCGAAATCGCGGCCATGCGAAAGAAGGTGGAGCGCCGGTTGCAAATACTCTCCAGGAAACCCCTCGATTGGTCCCTGCCGCTGTTCAAGAACATTCGGCTGCTCTCTGGATTATTGGATCTGGACGAGGGTGAGCAGGGGGTGTTGCTGTTCGCCTCGGCCCTGGGGGTGTTTCCCCAAATATTCAAGCCGGTGACCAAGTTTGACCTGCAGGTGCCGACGAAGGCGATGCTGGCCCGGATCATTGCCGACATGGTTACCCTCGACGAGGAACAGATCATGCGGGCATTGCGTCGTGACGCCACCTTGCTGGCTACCGGACTGGTGGAACTTAACGAAATGGGATTCCAGCTCAACATCGAAAGTGCACTTACCCTGATGTCTGAGTTGGGTTCCCTGTTGCTGCTCCCCGGCATGGACCAGGACAAGCTGATGGCGAGTTTTCTGCAGCGTTCCACGCCCACTGACTTGACCATGGCGGATTTTCCTCATCTTGACAAACACGCGGCCTTGCTGATGGCCTACGTTGGGTCGGCGAGCCGGGAACGGAAGGCCGGGGTCAACCTGTTTTTTCACGGTGCGCCGGGCACGGGCAAGACCGGGTTTGCCAAAGCCCTGGCCGCTGCCCTCGGTCTGGACCTCTACGAGGTGCAAAACTCCAACGAGGATGGCGATCCCATCATCGGAACGGAACGGCTCAAGCGGTTCAACCTGTGTCAGCGATTTCTGGGCAAGCGTGACAAAGCCATGCTGCTGTTCGACGAGGTGGAGGACGTACTGCCCTTTCACTCCCCCCTGTCATTCTTGTTCGGGGAGTCGGTCTCGCGCCGGGGCACGGTGGGCAAGGCGTGGATCAACGGGCTGCTGGAACACAATCGGGTTCCGGCCTTTTGGTTGTCCAACACTTCCCAGCTGGACGGGTCCCATCTGCGGCGCTTCAACTATTCGGTGGAGTTCCCCACCCCGCCAAAGCCGGTGCGACTGGCGGTGGCACGGAGATATCTGGGGGAGTTCCAACCCGATGAGGCGTGGCTCTCCCGGTTGGTGGAGAACGAGGCCCTGACTCCGGCGCAGTTGGAGCAGGCCGCCATCGTCGCCCGTGTCGGAGCTGCGGGGGATGCCGAACTGGCCCTGAAAATGGCGGAAATGACCATCCTCCGCAGTGGATATTTGTTGGGCCAGACCACTTCCCCCGGTTCGGGGTTGAAGGTGGTGCGGTACGATCCGGCCTTCGTCAACGCGGATGTGGACCTCGCCCGACTGACGGGGGCGTTGAATAAACGTCCCTGTGGTTCATTCCTGTTTTCCGGTCCTCCGGGTACGGGCAAGAGCGAGTTGGCCCGTCACCTGGCGGACAACCTCGGTCTGCCGGTCCTCGCCAAACGCGCTTCTGACCTGCTGTCCAAATGGGTAGGCGACAACGAACGGAACCTGGCCGCCATGTTCCGGCAGGCGAAAGAACGGGAGGCCCTGCTGGTGTTGGACGAGGCGGACAGTTTTCTTGCCGATCGCCGCCAGGCCAGCTCCGGGTGGGAGGTGACCATGGTCAACGAAATGCTGACCCAAATGGAGGCCTTTCCGGGCATTTTCGTCGCCACAACCAACCTGGACGCCCACCTGGATCAGGCGTCGATGCGCCGTTTCACCCTCAAGGTGCGTTTCGAATGGCTGACCCCGGCCCAGGCCTGGAGCCTGTTCCAACGGGAACTGGCGATCCGGGGGGTGGCCATGGCAGAGGCGGCGGCCTGGGAGCAGAAGGTGCGTTCCCTGTCCAACCTGGCTCCCGGAGATTTCGCCGTGGCCCTGTGGCAGGCGGAAATGTGGGGAGACGCTTACGGTCCGGCCCAGCTCTATGCGGCCCTGGACAAAGAGTGCCAGGCCAAGGAGGGAGGACGACGGCGAATGGGGTTTGTGTGAGCCGCCAACACCTGGGAGACCGCCCCGCCCATGTCGCCGTCCCTCACAGCCATCCCTGGGAGATCACCTCCCCGTTTCCCCTGGGATCATCGGGGGGTAGGACGCAGG
>JADGAQ010000303.1 GCA_015231925.1 Magnetococcales bacterium | reverse complement strand
TCCTCCGCCTGGTAGCCGAAGAGGGCGTCGGCGGCCTTGTTGGCCCGCAGGATACGCCCATCGGCGGCGGCGAGGGAGAGAAAGGGCACGGGGGCGTTGTCGTAAAGATCCCGCAGCAGTTGTTCCGAAGCTTGCAGAGCCAGTTCGGCCTCCTTGCGCACATGGATATCGCGCACGATGGCCAGATTGAACTCCTGATTCTCGAACTCCAGATAGTTGGCGTTGATCTCCACCGGCAGGGGAGGGGCCTCTTTGCGTTTGAGCAGGGCTTCGAAGACCAGATGGCCCTTCTCCCGCAGTTCGGCCCAGTGTTCGCGCCAGACGGCGGGGGGATGGGCGGGATTCAGGTCCGACGCGGTCAGGGAGACCAGCTCTTCGGGACGGTAGCCGAGGCCATCGCAGGCCGACTGGTTGACACGGAAGAAGGTGCCGTCGGGCCGCACCCAGAAGACCATGTCGCTGGTGTTTTCCAGGGAGGTTTGGGCCAGACGCAGATGCTCCTCGGCCTGACGTTTTTCGGTCAGGTCGTCGTAGACGGCCACCACCTCCCCGGTATCCAGGCGGTAGACGATATTCTCCAGCCAGCCCCGGTGGTGCGCATCCTGATAATAGGTGATGGGGTGAAATGCGGCCTTCCCGGTATGGTAGACCTCCTGGAAGACGGCGAACAGGCCGAACTGCCGGATGGCGGGAAAAGCCTCGGTGGCCCGCATGCCGATGACGTTGCGATCCTGGCAGGCGCTGATGCGTTTTCCCGCCTGATTCATATCCTTGACGATGAAATCCGCGCCGTCGTCAATGGCTTCGTAGATGGCCACCCCGCTGGTCATGGTTTCGAAGAGGGCGCGAAAGCGCCGTTCGCTGGCCTCCATGGCGTTGCGGGTTTGTTGATGCAGCTCCTTTTCCCGCAGGCGTTGAATGCCTTCGGCCATGCGATCGGCCAGTTCCACGAGCAGTTCGATTTCGTTGCCGTCGAAGGCGTCGTTGTGGCTGGCGTAGAGGTTGAGGGTGCCGAAGACCCGCCCCTGATGCTTCAGGGGCAGGGCGACGCTGGAGGCGTAGCCGCGCCGCCGGGCCTCTTCCCGCCAGGGGGCGAATTCGGGTGTGGTTTCCAGATCGCGCATCACGCACGGCTGACCGCTGCGGATGGCCCGACCCGTGGGGCCCTGGCCACGAGGGGTGTGTTCCGCCCAGGTGAGATTCAACTGGTTCAGATAGCCCTCATCGAAGCCGCAGTGGGCCACGGGAATCACCCGGTTGTCGCCGTCCGGCTCGGCGAAGCCCACCCAGGCCAGGCGATAACCGGCATTTTCCACCAGCACCCGGCAGAGTTGCCCCAGAATCGTCTTCTCTTCCCCGGTGTCGGAGAGGATTTCGGCGAAACGGTAGCGGGTGCGCAGGCTGCGGTTGGCATGGGCCAGTTTGCGTTCCGCCTCACGCGCCTGGGTGATATCCTCCTGCACCCCGATGTAGTGACGGATGCGACCCCGCTTGTCCACCACGGGTCCGATGGAGACTGCGGCCCAGTAAAGGTCTCCCGATTTCTTGCGATTGAGCAGGTGGCCGCGCCAGATATTGCCGGCGGTGATCGATTGCCACAGTCGGGCGTAGAGGATATCGGCCTGCCGGCCGGATTTGAGCAGGCTTGGCTTTTGGCCGACAACTTCCGCCGCCTGATAGCCGGTCAATTCGCAAAAACGCGGGTTGACGTATTCGATGCGGCCCTTGGAATCGGTGATGATCACCGAAGCGGGGCTGTTGGCCACGGCGAGGGAGAATTTGGAAAGATCCAGGGACTGCGCTTCCAGGGCGGAAAGGGCGTTTTTGGCGATGCCCAGCAGGATGGCGGTGCTCCAGATGGCCAGCAGGGCGTAGCCGCGATTGACCAGCACCACCCAGGAGGGCACGTCGGCGGGCGGGGAGAGCAGGTAGCCCAGCCCGGTCAGCAGTGTGGCGGCCAGGGCCAGCCCGATGAAGGGGCGTTTCCGACCCGGCATCCACCAGCCGGACAGCACCATGCCCACGAAGAGAACCCCGTCGGCGGTGCCGAGGGGCAGCAGGATATCGATGGCCAGAAAGAGCCCGCCCAGCGCGCCGGCCAACAGAATCGGCCCCGGACGGGGTTTCGGGGTGGGTTCGGGCTGATCCGCGCCGGCTGCCTTGAAGGGAATTTCCATGGCGGAGTTGACCTTTCGGTATTGGGAAACGAGAGGAATTCAACCTCCATTTTGCCTCAGCTCGGGGCGCCGGGGAAAGGGTTTGGCAAACCTGTCAGAGGATTGCAGCATTCCCCATGGCCGGAGCCGTGAGAAACCCGGTGATGACGGTGGCCACTTCGGCGGTTTTTTCCAGGAAAAAGAGGTGATCCGTCTCCTCGAAGATGTGTATGCGGGCGTTGGGCAGGCGTTCGCCGAGGCGATGCGTGTTGGCCGGTGGCACGATCGGATCCTGGTCCCCGCTCAACAGCAGGGTGGGGCAGCGAATGGTCTCCAGGGGCAGGGTTTGTTCCATGAAGTGGGCCACGGCCAGAAACTGCAGCAGGATCTGATCGGGTTTTTCGGCGGCCCGGGTGCGTTGCTGCATCAAATAGTCGAAGACCTCGGGATAGCGTGGCAGGATGGGCATCACCAGTGGGGAGAGGGCGGCCCGCACCTGTTCTTCCGGGTTGAGTTGGTAGAGGCTTTGCACCTGGTTGGCGCTGGGCATGGGGAAGATCTCCCGGAAGTCGGCGCCGCCCGAGGAGGTGCAGAGCAGCAGCAGTCGTTCCACCTGGTCCGGGGCGGCGAGGGTCAGCAGTTGGGCGATGAAGCCGCCCATGCTCAGGCCCATCACGGCGAAGCGTTTGTGGCCCAGGTGATTCATCAGGGCCAGGCTGTCGTTGGCCAGGTCGTGGAGTTCGTAGGGCAGCAGCGCGGGGGGGGAGCGGCCCATGCCCCGGTTGTCGGGCAGAATCAGGCGGAAATGGTTGCCCAGGTGTTCCGCGAGGTGGTCGAAGACCCAGTGGGCGTTGCCGAATCCGGCGAGACAGAGCAGGGGGGAACCGTGACCGCGTTCTTCCCAGTGGATGGATGGTTTGGCGTTCATGCGTCTCCTTGATATTCATATGGGGGTCCGGGGGGGATTATCCCCCCCGGCGGGGTTCGGGGCGGAGCCCCGAGGTGTGGTCCGTTGCCGTAGTCCGTTGCCGTAAGCGGTCCGCCGCATCAAATGAAATCCCCGAAACCGCCAACCGCACCCAACGGATTTATCGCGGCGGACCGCGGGGGGCAAGGGGGGGCCTCATCCCCCCATCCTTGAACT